>CAZWBV010000013.1:12325-19886 GCA_964632225.1 uncultured Gammaproteobacteria bacterium
CTCAAGGCGTATCCAATGTCACGGATTCGATTCCCAAATCCTGAATAAATAATGACTCCAGCGTGTTTTCTAAGGTGAATCTATTTTCGCACTGTGATTTTTCCTGAAACAGTGGTGTTGCCCAGGGTAGCTTGTTTAAATTGCTTATGTTTTCAGATTTATATTTCAAGATTTTTTACAGGGATTTTCTTACAAAGCGTTTCATTTAGGAATTTAAAGTACTATGAATTTATCAAGTCATTTCATTGATCGACCGATTTTCGCGAGTGTGATCTCGTTATTGATTTTTGTAGCCGGTTTTGTCGCGATGTTTCAGTTGCCAATCGCTGAGTACCCAGAAGTGGCGCCGCCGTCGGTCATTGTCAATGCATCGTTTCCTGGTGCCAACGCCTCTGTGATTTCAGAAACCGTTGCAACACCTTTGGAAGAACAAATCAACGGTGTTGAGAATATGCTTTATATGAATTCATTAGCTTCATCAGATGGAAGATTAACTCTGACAGTGACTTTTGCTATTGGCACAGACCCGGATTTGTCACAGCAGTTAGTACAAAACCGTGTTTCGCAAGCCTTACCAAGATTGCCCAGTGTTACACGGCAGTTGGGTGTTACCGTGGCCAAAAGTTCACCCGATTTGACGATGGTGGTACATTTGCGGTCCCCGAATGATCGTTATGACATGCTTTACTTACGCAACTATGCAACGTTAAATGTGCGCGACCAATTGGCGCAAATTCCAGGGATTGGGCAGGTCAGGCTCTTTGGATCGGGTGATTACGCAATGCGTATCTGGCTCAATCCCGACAAGATTGCTGAACGGGATATGACACCGGGCGATGTGATTGATGCAATAAGAGGACAAAATATCCAGGTTGCTGCTGGTGTCATCGGTGGTCCACCCTATAAAGACAAAGTAGAGCTGCAATTACCGATCAGTATACAAGGGCGTTTGCAGCGTGTGGAAGATTTCGAAAACATTCTGGTCAAGCGCGATGACAGTGGTGTCGTCACCCGTCTGGTTGACGTTGCACGTGTTGAACTTGATGCACAAAGCTACGGGCTGCGTTCTTTATTGGATAATAAACAAGCCGTAGCGATCCCTATTTTTGCCGCACCGGGTGCCAACGCGCTTAATATTTCTGACAACGTGCGTGCCACCATGGCGCGCTTAAAAAAGACATTCCCCGAAGACTTGGATTACAGCATCGTTTATGATCCGACAATATTTGTACGCAGTTCGATTAATTCCGTCATTATCACGCTATTGGAAGCGATTTCATTGGTTGTGCTTGTGGTCGTTGTCTTCTTGCAAACCTGGCGTGCGTCCATCATTCCTTTATTGGCAGTCCCCGTCTCTATTGTAGGGACGTTTGCGTTTATGTATATGTTCGGATCTTCCATAAATGTGTTGTCATTGTTCGGCTTAATATTGGCCGTCGGTATTGTTGTGGATGACGCTATCGTGGTCGTGGAAAATGTTGAACGTAATATACGCGATGGAAAAAAACCACGTGATGCAACGGTGCAGGCGATGAAGGAAGTGACTGGCCCAATCATTGCGACATCATTGGTTATCGCCAGTGTTTTTATTCCTATCGCCTTTATCAGCGGTCTAACGGGCATGTTTTATAAACAATTCGCGTTAACCATTGTGATTGCGACGTTTATTTCCACATTAAATTCTTTGACGCTGACGCCAGCTTTGTCTGCGTTGTTGCTGAAGTCGCCAGATGCGCCTAAAGACAGATTTTCAATTATTATTGAATCGTTATTTGGCCGGTTTTTTCATCTATTCAACAAATTCTTCAATAAAAGTCGTGACGCCTACGCGAACAGTGTTGGTGTATTGGCATCGCGCAAATTAATTGTGATGGTGATTTTTGCTGTGCTTGTTGTATGCACTGCGTTTAGCTTCAGGTTGGTCCCCCCCGGGTTTATACCCGCGCAGGACAAGCAATACTTAATCAGTTTTGCACAACTTCCATCGGGTGCGACGCTGGAACGTACTGAAGAGGTGATGCGAAAAATAGCCGATGCGGCTATGGCTGAAAAGGGCGTGGTGAGCGCAGTCCAGTTTCCCGGATTATCGATCAATGGGTTTGTAAACTCAGCCAGCGCGGGTATTGTTTTTGTTACGCTGGAAGATTTTGATAAACGATCAGATCCCAGCTTGAGTGCAGGTGCCATCGCCGGGCGCTTGCAACAAAAGTACGCTGCTATTGAAGAAGCGTTTATCGCTATATTTCCACCACCGCCAGTGCGTGGATTGGGTACTACCGGTGGCTTTAAGTTACAGCTCGAAGATCGCGCAGACCAGGGTTATAAGGCGCTAGACGATGTGCTCACGCAAGTCAAACAAAAAGCCTACGCTGATCCCGCGCTGACACAAATATTTTCTAATTATAATGTCAATGTTCCTCAGTTATTCGCAAATCTGGATCGTACCAAAGCAGTGCAGCTCGGTATTCCAGTGGAAGAAGTTTTTCGCACCATGCAGATTTATCTGGGCTCTTTATACGTCAATGACTTCAATCAGTTTGGTCGCACTTATCAAGTCATTGCACAGGCAGACAAAGAATTTCGCTCCAAACCGCAGGACATTGTGCGGCTACAAACGCGTAACATTGATGGCCAAATGGTGCCATTGGGTTCTGTTATCAATGTTGAAGCGGCATTTGGGCCGGAAACCGCAATGCGTTATAACGCGTACCGCTCGGCTGATTTAAACGGCAGCGCTGCACCCGGTTATTCATCCGGTCAGGCGCAGCACGCCATTTCGAAAATACTGGATGAGACGCTGCCGACGGGGATGGATTTTGAATGGACAGAATTAACCTATCAACAAATACTGGCCGGTAATACCGCTATCTATATTTTTCCTCTTTGTCTGTTTTTGGTTTTTCTTGTGCTGGCCGCACAATATGAAAGTATTGCTTTACCATTAGCGGTTATCCTTATTGTGCCAATGAGTATGTTGTCTGCCATTCTTGGTGTGTATATTTCGGGTGGCGAAAATAATATTTTCACGCAAATAAGTTTGTTCCTGCTTGCAGGTTTGGCATCAAAAAATGCGATACTTATTGTCGAGTTCGCACGTGATTTAGAGCGACATGGTCGTGATACGTTGCAAGCCGCAATCGAAGCATCTCGCCTGCGTTTGCGACCCATATTAATGACGTCACTGGCGTTTATTATGGGCGTGTTTCCAATGGTCGTGAGCCAAGGCGCAGGATCAGAAATGCGCCAGGCGATCGGCGTGGCCGTTTTTTCCGGGATGATAGGCGTGACTATTTTTGGTCTCATCTTCACACCGGTATTCTATGTGTTATTTCGAAAAATGGAGATTGCCTTTAATAAAAAGAAGCAGGCCATTAATTCTAGTGATCTGTAGAAGAGTGTGTACTAAATATTGTACACTTGCCAGCGTTGATAAGGTGTTGATAAGGTGTTGATAAGGTGTTGATAAATCGCACCAAAGAAGTGCGATCTGTCTTGATTTATCTTGGTTTAGCCTATATATACTACAGATATTGGCTAAATCACCGCTACAATGGATAGATAGAATTGTCTATAATTGATAATATAACAGACGTATATATTACAGGGAAGGTACAGGGGAAGCGATTAAATGACTGATTTAATTAAGAAAATATTTGGCGTGTATGTGTATCCAGATGAGCAGAAGGTGCTTGATGCGATAAATAAGTCTGGGTTGAAGACCATGCGCGTGCTTGGCAGAGGTACTTTGTGGGTCGATTCCAAAGAAGTCATTAATACTGAGAAGTTTAAGGCTTATGTTGAGCAGGCCAAAAGTATTGTAGAAAAAAGTAACTGAATAAAAGAATTAGGGTTTCTGAGTGTTCCTCTTATTAATTCTTCCCATTCTTGTTAGTGGTTTTATCGTTTGCAACACCAATCCTAATTACTATTATAAACTTCATCGTTATGAAGGCCAATATCTGTATCTAAAGAGCGCTCAATTTGGCGCGATTTCTTTAATCCTGTTCTCACTGATCGCCTTTTCTTTAAATAAAATGATACCTATATTGTTTTCATTTTTTGAATGGGATTTTTCTATAAGTATTTTAGCTTTGGTTAAAATTTTGTTAACTGAAGTAGCGCATTCAGAGTCAGAACAAGGTTTGACTCAATTTTCTTGGGTTATTATAATTTCAGTTGGTTCTATTTTATATTCATATGCCTGGTCTTCTGTTTCAAAGTTTCTACTTCGTTTCAAAGCTGGCACGTCAGATAAATCCAGGATATTGCTTATGTCAAACGCATTAAGTGATAGTCCTTTAGATAAAATATTGTTTGAGTCATATATTAACTCGAGTCCACTGTTATTAACATTGGGTTCAAGAAAAGTTTATGTGGGTACCATTAACTCCCTTGGAGAACCCAATGAAAGCGAAGGAATGGATCAGGAAATTTCTATAATTCCTTTGATGAGTGGGTACCGCAGTAAAGAAACGTTAGAAGTTAAGTTTACTACTTATTATGATGCTATTGGTGCCGACCTGAAGATCGTAATTCGACAAGAGCAAATACTCTCTGCTACTTTGTTTAGTTTTGAAGTATACGAAAAGTTTAACCTTGATAAATAATCCGAAAGTTTTAGTGATCCATACATATCACTTCATAGTTTCAAATACACGATAGACGTCGTGTTTGTGTGATATGCTTAAAGGGATTAACTTGGGCGCACAGACAGGAAATATATGAAAAATAAATCGTACAAAAATATTTGTAATAGCATTTTTGTTTGTTTTGTCTGGTCCGGTTTGTCCGTGTTATTTATTGCTGTTTCATTTGATATTAGCGCTGCTGAAAAAACGAGTAAAATTGACTTGAACGATATTAAAATGGTCCAGCGTGGTAAGTTGCTGTATAAGCGGTTTTGTTCATTATGTCATGGTAAGAAACTGCAAGGGCAACCGGATTGGCGTACGCGCAAGGCTGATGGTAAGTTGCCCGCGCCGCCGCATGATGACAGTGGCCACACTTGGCATCACCCTGATAGTGTGTTGTTTGCTATAACCAAGTATGGTCTGGTGCCACCGAATGCACCAGAGGGTTATCAGTCTGATATGCCTGGCTGGGAAGGTACTTTGGAAGACAGCGATATCTGGGCAGTGTTAGCCTATATAAAGAGTACCTGGCCGAAGGATATTCTCTTGCAGCAGCAGGAGATAAACCGTTTGTCGCTGAAAAATCGCTGATTCTGATTAATTGAGTCAGATGTGGGCGAACCTGGTCCAGTTTCCGTTAAGCTCTAAAGTATCACAACAATTACACACCTGCATGCCTTATAAAATCGAGATATTCTCAAAATACCCTAAAAAAACCATTGACCTGTGCGTTACTCACATGTCGTAGCATTTACTTTAGAGTCTGAAGTCCGGTCTGTTGCCTATCGCTCGGTTGTGATGAGGAGAGTGTGGTAACGCAGTTACACCTAAATCTCAATCGCTACGGGTATATGTATAGCGTTTCAGGAAGTCATGTGGAGAAGAGTAAATATCAATTTCTGGTACTGGCCACGTTATTACTGGTTTCTACTGGCGCGTTTGCGCTGTCTGTGCCGCCAAGTGTTAATCCGCAATGGCTGATTGATAATCTACGCCAGCCTGAACTGGCTATAATTGAAGTATCCGATGAAGTGGGATTTACTTTTGACGGCCATATTCCCGGTAGTGTGAGTACTGGCAAAAGCGACTGGCGTTTTTCTGGCAGTGATGGCGCGCTAATGCACCTGCCGATCGGGCAGTTGGTAGAAAAAATTCGTAAGCTTGGGATCAATGACAGTGACGCTGTGGTGATTTATTACAAGGGTAATAATATCGATGAGGTGTTGGGTGCTTTCTACCTGTTTTGGATATTTCACTTGCTTGGACACACAAACGTGGGTGTGTTGGATGAAGGGTTGCATGGCTGGTTGAATGCCAATGGGCCTATAGAAGAAGATACTAATGAAACTCAAATGGGCAGTTTCGTCGCACGTTCATTACGGGCACTTGAAATTTCGACCGAGGAGTTGAGCAAGATACGTGAATATTACCTGCTGGTGGATGGTCGGCCGGAATCACACTTTAAAGGACTGACCAAGTTTCAGGCCAATCCGCGCTACGGCCGTATTCCCGGCAGTGTTAATCAGCCATGGCAGGATTATATGCACAAGACGGTCGATGGGCATTTGTACGCTAAGGCACCCAAAGTACCGCGCCTGCTGGCCAGGCTGAGAATCGACCCACGTCAGCCGATTTTGTTGACGTGCCTAGGTGGCACGGGGTCGGCGTTCAATTACGCCATGTTTTATGCAGCGGGGTTTCACAATCTGCGGGTGGATGATGCGGGGTTAAGGCGCTGGAACACACGGCAACTTCCTCTGGAGAATATGAACCGTCACAGCCGGGGCCAAAATCATGAAAGTGGCGCTTATAACAGGAAACGACTGGATTAACATTAATAGTATGTTCGAGAAGCTGAATTTTTATTTTTTTGATTAGCCGCGCTTGATTCACTTGCGGAACAGCGCAGGCTGATTGCAAAATGATTGAGGAGAAGCTGATGGAAAGTGCACCGATATGGTATGTCATCTTGTTAGGTTTCAGCTTGGCGGTTATCCTGGGTGTTGTGGTGCAGAAGACCAATTTCTGCACCATGGGATCGATTTCCGATTGGGTCAATATGGGCGACAAAGGCCGGATGTACGCGTGGTTGCTGGCAATCGCTGTTGCCATGTTCGGTGTATTGTTACTGGAAGGGTTTGGTATCATCAACCTTGGCATGACGATGCCACCGTACCGTACCGCTAACTTCGCCTGGTTACGTTACTTGTTGGGGGGCTTGATGTTCGGTGTCGGCATGACCCTGGCCGGTGGTTGCGTGAACAAGACCCTGGTTCGCATCGGTGGCGGTAATATGAAATCACTGTTTGTGTTATTCGTGGGTGGCATCATGGCCTTCCTGATGACTAAGACTGATTTTTATCATTACGCTTTTCATATATGGATGAATCCTCTGGTCATTGATCTGCAAAGCTACGGCATCGATAGCCAGCAGATCACGACATTGGTTGGCAGTCTGTTCGGTGTTGCGGATAGCGGTTGGTTTCATATTTTGTCGGTTGGTTTTGTCATCCTGGGTCTGCTGTTTTTTATTTTTCGTTCACGTCATTTTCGCAGCCGTTTCGACAATTTTCTGGGGGGGGCCAGTGTCGGCTTGTTAGTTGTGGCGGGCTGGTATGTAACGGCCGGGCCGTTGGGACAGGCAGCGGTTGACGCTGCCAGCTTTATGGCCAATCCACCACCTGGCGTGGGTGCCATGTCGTTCACCTTTGTTAACCCGATGGGAGAGACGCTTTATTATCTGGCAAACCCTCTGGAGATAACGTTGATTACTTTCGGTGTTGCGATTCTGGTTGGTGTCATTGTCGGTTCCTTCCTGTATGCCTTGTTTACCGGCAACTTGCGGTTGGAATGGTTTACCTCGAAAAAGGACTTTATACGTTATCTCATTGGCGGTGTTTTGATGGGTACTGGCGGTGTTCTGGCCATGG
>CAZWBV010000014.1:0-10414 GCA_964632225.1 uncultured Gammaproteobacteria bacterium
GGACAATTAGCTTCAATTCTCAATCGAAGAAAGTTATACTACTCCCGTTCTCAAGCAATATGTCAGCGAAAAACGCACTTTTTGTTAGGGCATATCCATAAACTTCGAGAAAAATAGGTCAAAATAGGGGTCAAGAATAGGGGTCAAGTATCATATCCACGCCTTACTTTCATCAGTCGAAACAAATCAGTCAATATGATACTTGACCCCTCTTTCTGACCCCTCTTTTTCTTTGTGCATATATGCCTGGAGAAAGAGCAGGCAATAGAGAACTGCCTTGGCAAAATCGAACAAAAAGTTTTCCGTTCAGTATAGATGGTTGGATATTTGATAATTTAATTCAATATAATGTTCTTGACCCCATTTTTATTTTTATTTTGTGGGTGATCTACACCCCATTTTTATTTCTTTTCTAACATCAACGAAAAGCAGCTACTATAATTAACCTCGCACAAATACACGCTTAGTGCTTACATATAGTAGAGAAGCTTTACACTGAAACCATAATTTCAAAAGCCAGATGCTGCCAATACATTAATGCAACTTCTCTCAGCGGAAGGTCCAGTTTTAAGCCTAGATAAAAACGCATTGGTGGAGAATAAGGTGAATTAAAACAATGGTATATGATGCGTATGATATTTGAATTTAAACCTGCAACTCAATCTGTTCTTCGTCAAGAAGTGACTGAGGCGTATTTGCAGGACGAAACACACGTGATTAAAATACTGCTCGCCAAGACCGCTCTGTCAACAGATCGACAAACACGTATTCAGCAGCGTGCGCGTGAGTTGGTTTTGAATGTACGCACTATGGGGCAAAAATCAGGTGCGTTGGAGGCATTCCTTCATGAGTATGATCTTTCTTCCCAGGAAGGCATTGCGTTGATGTGCCTGGCTGAAGCCTTGTTGCGCATACCTGATTCCGCGACGGCAGACAAGCTAATTCAGGACAAATTATCGACTGCTGATTGGGAATTGCATTTAGGTAAAAGCCAGTCTTTATTTGTTAATGCGTCAACCTGGGGGTTGATGTTGACGGGGAGGTTTATCAAAACAGAAGATAAAAAATTTGATAATATCACTTCGTTCGTGAATAAGCTGATTCTCCGCAGTAGTGAACCCGCGATACGCATGGCGATAAAGCAGGCGATGCGCATTATGGCGCATCAATTTGTGATGGGCAGAGACATTCGTGAGTCACTGGAAAGGAGTCAACGTGCTGAGAACGCTGTTTATCGTTATTCGTTTGATATGTTGGGCGAAGCGGCGCTGTGTCAATCCGACGCGGACCGATATTTTAATGCGTACAGTGAAAGTATTGATGTTATTGCCAGTAATGTGTCCGATCAATTTTCTGATGGTGACAGGCTGGGTTGTATAGAAAGCAACAGTATCTCGATTAAGCTTTCCGCGTTGCATCCACGTTATGAATATTCACAACAAACGCGTGTTATTAAACAATTGTTACCGCGATTAATTCAGCTCGCAGAAAAAGCCAAACTAGGCGGTATCGGCCTGACAATTGACGCTGAAGAAGCTGACCGGCTGGAACTTTCTCTCGATATTTTCGAAAAGTTATATTGTTCCCCACCATTAAGGGGATGGTCTGGTTTAGGTATTGCGGTGCAGGCGTATCAAAAACGTGCTTTGCCGGTATTAAATTGGCTAGCTGAACTGTTTCGTCGTCAGGGGCGGCGTATACCAGTAAGGTTGGTAAAAGGCGCATATTGGGATACAGAAATAAAACGTGCCCAGGAATCCGGATTGATAAGTTATCCGGTGTTTACCCGCAAAGCATCCACTGATGTGTCATATTTAGCTTGTGCTAATTATTTATTATCTGAAACGGATGCGTTTTATCCGCAATTTGCGACCCATAATGCACATACCGTCGCCAGTATTATCGAATCCGCTGCGACAAATTCGGATTATGAATTTCAACGGCTGCATGGGATGGGCGAGTCGTTATATGCATCGATTGTTGATGACCCACAACACAAGATACCGTGTCGTGTCTATGCCCCGGTTGGGAGTCATGAAAATTTGTTGCCCTATCTTGTCAGGCGGTTGTTAGAAAACGGCGCGAACACCTCATTTGTCAATCGTATCGAAGATGACTCTGTTTCAATAGAAGATGTGATTGCTGACCCATTAACACAAGTCTGCGCCTTGAACGAATTTCCACATCCGCGTATTCCCTTACCGTTAAATATATATGGTAATGCCAGAAAAAATTCATCCGGCGTGAATTTGAATGATGTGAGTGTCCTTGAGTTACTTGCAAAAAAAATGAATGAGGCTGCTGCGAGAACCTGGCAAGCTGCGCCATTAATTAATGGTAAAAGTGAAGAAGGACGTGCCAAAGAACGATTAAGCCCCAGTGACCAGCGCATTGTCCTAGGGACCGTGGTTGAATCAAATGACGCGCATGTCGCTGCGGCGATAAGCGCTGCCAATGCGAGCGCTTTGGATTGGGGCAGCACGCCTGCTGAAGTGCGGGCGCAGATATTACAGAAAACAGCAAATTTGATAGAAGCTCATTTTTCGCAGTTGATGACCTTGTGTGTCATTGAGGGAGGAAAAACCATTGTTGACGCTGTTTCTGAAGTACGTGAAGCGGTGGATTTTTGTCGGTATTATGCGATGAGTTGCCAGGAAAAATTTGCGCAATCGCAACTGATGCAGGGGCCGACTGGTGAAAGCAACGAATATTCGCTGCATGGTCGCGGTGTATTTGTGTGTATCAGTCCATGGAATTTCCCGGTTGCAATATTTGCAGGGCAGGTTGCGGCGGCGCTGGCTGCAGGAAACAGCGTTATTGCAAAACCCGCTAAACAAACCCCGTTGTGTGCCATGCTGGTTACTCAGTTGTTTCATCTGGCGGGTGTACCTGTCGATGTCTTGCAATTTGTTCCTGGCGACGGTGCCAGGCTAGGTAAATTGTTGCTGCCTGATGATCGGATTGCCGGGTTTGCCTTTACCGGTTCGACGGAAACGGCATGGCATATAAATCGCTGCCTGGCACTACGCAATGGCCCAATTATCCCTCTTATCGCAGAAACGGGTGGGCAAAATATAATGATTGTGGACAGCTCCGCACTGCCGGAGCAGGTTGTGTCTGACGTAATAAAATCGTCGTTTCACAGCGCAGGCCAGCGATGTTCCGCATTGCGTGTGTTGTTTTTACAAGAAGAAGTGGCAACGCGTATTATCGAGTTGCTTAAAGGCGCAATGGGCGAGCTATGTTTGGGTGATCCGCGCTTATTGTCGACAGATATTGGTCCTGTTATTGATGAAGCTGCTTGTGAAACGCTTTTACAACATGTGGATAAAATGACAAGCAAAGGAAAAATATTTAGGCAATTATGCATTCCCGGTGATTTGCAGCGCGGTAGTTACTTTGCGCCCACGTTAATTGAAATAGACTCACTGGATATATTGGAAAAGGAAGTATTTGGTCCAATCCTGCATGTTGTACGTTATCAATCAGATAAGCTTGATCAGGTCATTGATGATGTAAATGGATTGCGTTATGGATTGACCTTGGGTATACATAGCCGAATTGAGGAAACGATTGCCCTTATTTGCCATCGTGTACGAGTGGGAAATATTTATGTGAATCGCAATATGGTGGGTGCCGTTGTCGGTGTGCAACCTTTTGGCGGGGAAGGTCTGTCGGGTACAGGACCCAAAGCGGGTGGTCCAAATTATTTAAATCGTTTTGCAACAGAGCGTACTGTGTCGGTAAATACTGCCGCCATCGGCGGTAATGCAAGCTTAGTGTCGTTGAATGAAGGCGGGGATGGCGACGAGCAGGGATGCAGCAAGTGATAGAAAAATTATACTTGACGATAGACCAGGGAGGGCACGCCAGTCGTGTGCTTTTATTTAATCACAGGGGTGAAGTTATTAGTGAGGCATACGAAGAAATCAGCACTCATTGTAAAAATGAAAATTGGGTGGAACACGATGCCGAAGAGTTGATAACGTCAATAAACAACGCCATTACAAAAGCGACCGCACTTCTCGATATTAACAAATATCAAATGCACTCCGCAGGATTGGCGACGCAACGTGCCAGTATTGTTTGCTGGGACAGGACCACTGGCAAACCATTGTCACCGGTGATCAGTTGGCAGGACCGGCGTGCTGCATCCTGGATAGCCAATTTTGATTGCAACGGTTCTAAAATATACCAGATAACCGGGTTATATATTACAGCACATTACGGCGTCAGTAAGCTCAGATGGTGCTTGGATAATTTGTCTGGCGTTAAACAGGCCTATGCAGAGGGTCGTTTGGCGTGGGGGCCGTTGGCTAGCTTTATTGTTTTCCGTTTGTTAGAGGAGCGACCTTTGTTGGTAGATCCCGCTAATGCCTCGCGAACGTTGTTGTGGAGTCGGCATACCCTGGACTGGGATGACGATCTGGTTTCCCTGTTTAATGTGCCAAAGCAGCCTTTACCTGATTGTGTTCCTACCGAGCATCATTACGGTCATTTGCGAATAGGCGACAATTTAGTGCCGCTAAATATCGTCACGGGTGATCAATCAGCCGCGTTATTTGCGTATGGCAAACCGCAACTGGATGCCGTATATATAAACCTGGGTACCGGTGCTTTTTTGCAGCGCGTGTTTACTCAGTCTGCCGAATACACGTCGAAGCTACTGACTAGCATTGTTGCGCAAGTTAAAGATGAAATTATCTATGTACTCGAAGGCACGGTAAATGGTGCGGGGAGTGCGTTTGTCGAGGTGGAAAATCAACTCGGTATAGATCCGTTGCAGGCACAAAAATCGTTACCACGCTGGTTAGCCAAAAATGAGGATGTTCCCTTATACTTAAATGGCGTGTCCGGGCTAGGGTCACCTTTTTGGGTGCCGGATTTTAATTCGACGTTTGTTGATGATCGAGGTATCGATAAAAAAATTGTCGACGAGGGAGAAGGCTGGAAAAAAATAGTTTCAGTTGCTGAGAGTATTGTTTTTTTAATTGCAATGAATTTAGAAGAGATGGAGAAAATATGCTCTTCGCCGAAATTGTTAATCGTCACGGGTGGCTTATCAAAAAATGAAGAAATGTGTCAACGGCTTTCTGACTTAACGGGTAAAAATGTATTCAAACCACAAGCATGCGAAGCAACTGCACGTGGTACTGCTTATCTATTAGTGAATGTCGCTATTAATGCAAAGAATAATTGGTCTGATAAAAGTACAGGGCAATGGATAAAACCGCTGAAAAACACAAAATTTAGTGCGCGCTTTATTTTATGGAAAAAAGAAATGTTGCACGTACTGAAAAATTATTAATTAAAGTTATTAATTAAAATTATTTTTTATTCGAAATTTTTATGTTTGCGTACAACATCGCCAGCTCATCTTTCATTACTGTGACGCTGGGATGTTTGGCACCCAATTTTTTTTCAATGATATTAATTGCCCGTTGATAAAGTGGTTCTGCTTTAGAAAAAATTTCGCCCACATATTTTTTTCTAAATCGAAGCTGAAATATTATTATATTATTTTTATTACTTGCTGTCGTATTTCTGATGGTAATTGTATTACTGGTATTAATTCTGTCAGTCAGTTCCTGATTATAAATGTATTCCTGTTGTGCTTGTATGTGATAAATATTTGCAAGACTGTATAGCGCCATCGCAATTTGTGAATCATTGACATCAAGTATTTTTTCCATTATGCCTAATGCCTTCTGATAAAAGGATTCTGCTTCATCGTATTTTTCTTGTTTTGTGCAGATCGTACCTAACTTGAGCAGTGATTCGGCAACTTCAAGGCTGTCCGGCCCCAACGCTTCTTCCCGAATACCAAGCGCTTTTAAATGATATTCTTCTGATGATGCGTTATTACCTTTGGCTGCGTAAATGTTGCCCAAGTTATTAAATGTATTTGCGATGTTTTGGTTATTTGGCCCAAGTGTTTTTTTCCATAAAACAGCCGCTTGTTTATAGAACATAATGGCATCAGTATGTTTAGATTGTTTTTCATAAAGTTTACCCAAATTGTAAGCCGAGCGCGCAACAGTAGGGTGTAATGAAGAGAATAAATGTTGTCGCATTAATAGCGATTTCAGGTGCAGTTCTTCTGCTTTGTTATAGTCCGTTTTTAGAAAGAACAAATTGCCTAAATTATTCAGGACCATCGCAACTTTCGCGTTCTTTTTCCCCAGTGACGATTCAAATAGAGTCAGCGCATTTTCGTAATACCTATTAGCGGTATCTAGATCATGCATCGCTTCAGATGCAATACCTAGTTTGTTGAAAGCGTCGGCGGTATTTTGGTGCTGGTTTCCATATACCCTCCTGGAAAAGTTCAATGCTTTTTGTGCAACAAGATGTGCTTGGTTGTAGTCACCATGACTGTAAGACATTATAAATTCATCGGTGAGTTCTTCCCAGGATGTCGATGCATTTTTTCTTATTTTTGGGGAATAAATTTCCGAATTATTATTTTTTCCTAATTTTGCAATTTGCAGTGGATGCGATTGGGGTTGGACCTGTGATTGTGCATAACTCAGTGATGTAGCGCAAAACCATAAGAATAAATAGAACCCGGATTTGACAATATTAAACATAATGTTGCTCCTGGAAATTCCAATTTTCCTACATTCGTTCCTTCCGTTGTTTACATGCACCCTTTATTGAATTAATGCTTAAGTGGGTTAAGGAATAACCATATTGTTACAAATATTTTTCGTGTCTTACTGTGTTTATCGACTCAAATAGTACAGATCTTTAACGTTGTTTTGCGCTGCAAATTCAACATTAAATTGAAAGAGTCGATATATATCCGTGGCGATTGAGATTTAATTTAAACATGGGTAGGATGCGTGCCAAAGAAATAAAAGAGGCCATTAGGTCAATATCGGTTTCACTGGCAAGGCGATGACATGCACGTTACCGTTAGTATGGGGCTGCTATTTTCTAGTTTGGCACACTCTGTTGATTTACAGAATGTGCTGCGCGAAGTCGAAAAAGCCATGTTTCAGGCAAAACAAAAAGAAAAAAATGAAATAGAGGAAATATTACATCTTCTTTGGTGAGATAAGCGCCATTCGGTTACGAGTGCATGAAACCGATAGATTTTCCGGCACCGGGTTTGGCTTTGCATTCTTTTTCCAGCGCGCTAAGTAAATGATGTGGGTCGATCGTTTTGTTCAGGCTGCGGAATTGGCGTACAATAGTTGCGAAATCGCCAGGGGTGAGATTATCCAGTTTAGCCAAACCTGTTTTGTATTGCATTGTGTTATCGACGATATTGCAGTCGTGTTCCTGCAGCACTTGAAGAAACAATTTCCATGCTTGTTCAGGCTTCATATAATCAAATTTTATTTTCAGATCAAAGCGACGTAGCGAAGCGGCATCAACAATATTCAGCAAATTCGTGGACGCGATGAATATACCATTGAAGCTTTCCATTTGGACCAATAGTTCATTAACCTGGGTGATCTCCCATGAGTGTTGGGAGGAATTGCGGTCTAGCAGAAAACTGTCCACTTCATCGATGAGTAGCACCATTTCTTCTGCTTCCGCCTCATCAAACATGGCCGCAATATTTTGTTCTGCTTCGCCCACCCATTTACTGAGAATGTCCGAAGCCTGTTTTTTAAGTAAAGGTTTGTCCAGTTTTTCTGCCAGGTAATGCGCAAACGCGGTTTTCCCTGTGCCTGGTGCGCCGTATAGACAAATACGCGCCTGGTGGTTTTGTTGTAGTCCTGTCGTCAAGGCTTTTAGGTCTTGGTCTGGATTCAGGTACTCAAGGCTGTAGTGGGTTTCGCGATTGATCGCTGTGCGGGGTTTTCGGGATAAACCCATGACCTGTAGTTTGTTGCCAATAACCCTTTCCAGATTTTTTTCCAGTTCCTTTATGTTTTCAAAGTCCAGATGAGCTGCGATTTTGGCCGCGCTCTCAGCGTGTGCAGGCACTAAGTGTTCGTGTTCGGCCATTTGCGCCAACCATGTTTCACTTAAACCAAGATGACCGAGGTATTTGTCGAGAATACGCCGCCGGATATTGCGCGTCGGGGAGCGTAAATTCAAGACGTAGTCAAAACGGCGTAGCACAGAGTCATCCAGTTGTATTACGCTGTTGCACAACCAAAATGCAGGAATTGGGTTTTCTTCCAGCAACTGATGTACCCAGGCCTTTTTAAAATCGGGACGCGTCACATGGCCGAACGGGCTGAAGTTGACGCCGGGAAAGGCGTCTTCTATTTCGTCAAACAGGATGGTGGATTTTGCTTTGTTAGCTAACATTTTTTGCGTTAGTTGATAGGCGGCGAAGCGATCTTTGCCGTCGATAGGGTTACCTTCCATATCTTGCATGGTGATTTCGTATAACTGAAATCCGCAGTGGTGGGATAAGGTTTTCGCCAGTTCCGTTTTTCCTGTTCCAGGTTCACCGTATATCAACACGTTGACGCCATGAATACGATTTGTTTCCGCTGAACGCAAATAGCATAACAACAAATCAATATCAGTTTTTAAATGAGGAAAATCCTCTATTGACAGGTGTGACTGATCCGTTGTTTTAAAAAAACACTGTAATATTGCATTCGGATTAATTTGTTCCTGCATTAAGGCGTATCTAATACTGTGCGGTACATCGAAGCAATTGTGGAATAAGCGCATGTATGGGCCGCTGGTGTCTATGCGTAACAGCCCCGAAGATATTAGCGCACCATCGGCGCGAATGGCATTTTCGATGTCATTGCGCGGAATATTTAAGATAACCGACAGCGTGTGTTTGATCTGCTCATTACTCATTTCCCCAAGTATCTCAATCAATTGATTAAAGCCCATGGACGAATTTGATACAATCACGAACCGTAATATATCGATTTCACACTGAGTCAGATTTAGAGATTTTTGCAGGACCGCAATATTTATGGAAAAAATATCTTCTGGGGAATTATGTATGCTTTCTTCCAGGGTTTTTAGTGCGGCGCACACGCGATCGAAAATTACTTTTTTTTCAACCCCTTCTTTTTGATGAAATTCCGGCAGGCCTAACGTGTGCAAAAATTCTCGATCATGAAAACCGCCATAACGGTCAAAAAAACGATTGAATATATTGAGCCGTATTAAAATACGTAAATTCCAAAGTTTCAACAACGGGTTGCTACCCAAAGTAGTTTGCGTATTATTAGCTGTGGGTTGATTGCTGTTATTTGTTCGTGTCATGGTTCCCGTACCGAAGGCTAGCCAGTTTTAAGGCTAAGATGTTGTGGTTATTAGTCAAATATGTCTGTATCGCAACTGCTCGTTTCCGTATTCAGTCAGTAAACACCGGCAATTCGAAGGGATTGCCAATACCCTAAACATAATGTGCTTCAGCGAATGTTACCATATGAGACCCTGTTTCTGGGTTATTTGCGCCAACTATGTTAGTGGTGGGCTGCGCAGGTCCACTAGAGCGATAAAATATATGCTAAACCCATTATTGACATAATATTAGTAATTGCTAATATTTACTTGTCTTGAAAAAAGACTGGCAACGCAATTTAGATTTTCACTTTGTCTATTTTATTAATTAATTAATTATATATAAATCAATAGATTATGGATACATTAAAATTAATAGGTTTGATGCTTGTGCTGGTCACCGAAATGGGGGCAGCGGCTAACGTGGTTGCCAGTGAGGCGAATCCCGGTATGACTCAGACCTATTATCAAGTTAGGTTTCAAATGGTGCCCAAAGTGTATTATGCCGATGGGGTTATCGAGGCCGTGAAGCAGGCGACTGTGTCAGCGCAAACAGCGGGCCGAATAACCGAAATTAACGTTGATGTTGATGATTTTGTGCCAAAAGGCAGTGTGCTATTGCGTTTCAGGGATAAAAAACAAAAAGCAGCGTTGTTTGAGGCGCAAGCAGGCGTTAAAGAAGCTGAAACCCGTTTGCGGGAAACGAACCTGGAATTTGAGCGTATCAAAGGCGTGTTTAGTAAAAAGCTGGTTTCTAAATCGGTATTTGATAAAGCGTCAGCGAATTACGAGGTGGCAAATCAGCGCTTGAGCCGGAGTCGGGCCCGATTAACACAAGCGCAAGAGGAGCTTGATCGAACGATTGTGAGAGCACCGTATGCCGGAATAGTGGTTAAACGGCACGTTGAAGTTGGCGAGACGGCAAAAACAGGTCAGGCACTGCTGACAGGTTTTTCAATGGATTCAGTGAGAGCGGTCGCGAATGTTCCTCAATCGGTGGTAGATTTGATATCCACGGGTATCAACGATGAGCAAAAAACCTATATTATTTATCCCAATGGCCGCAATGGCCGGGATAGAAAATCTAACAACAGCCTACTTGTTGAAAATAAGTCTGAGTTACTTGCAAAAAGCGGCAAGGTATTTGCGAAAAAGGTCACCATTAACCCCTATGGTGATCTTATCACGCATACAT
>CAZWBV010000014.1:10424-15693 GCA_964632225.1 uncultured Gammaproteobacteria bacterium
CTGGCATGTTTATTAAAGTCGCGTTTGTTGTCGGAGAACAAAAACGTCTTTTACTGCCGCAACAGGCAATTGTAACTCGCAGTGAGGTTACCGCAGTCTATGTCATGGCCCCTGAAGGACGTGTTTCCTTTCGACAGGTACGTGTTGGCAATGAACTGATGGACGGTTATAGCGAAGCGTTATCCGGTTTGCAAGAAGGCGAACAGGTTGCGCTTGATCCGGTACAAGCGGGTGAGCTATTAAGAGCGCAACGCGCGTCGCCCGGTTCAAGAAGCGTTTCAGGTAATGGCACATGACAACGAAACTTGGCGTTTCGGGCAGGGTCGCCAATGCGTTTTTGACGTCAAAGATTACCCCTCTTATTGCCTTGGTGGGTCTTCTACTGGGTTTATTTGCTATCATCGTGACACCACGCGAAGAAGAGCCGCAAATTAACGTTACATTTGCAAATATTTTTATTCCGTTTCCAGGCGCCTCATCAAAAGAAGTCGAGCAATTGGTCAGCATCCCGGCTGAACAGGTGCTCTCAGAAATAGAAGGTATTAAACACGTTTATTCTGTCTCAAAACCCGGAATGTCGGTTCTGACTGTTCGTTATATCGTGGGTGAAGACCATACACAGGCCATTGTTCGTCTATACAACAAGATTTATTCAAACCAGGATTGGTTGCCAAAAAACGCAGGCATTGGCCAGCCCATTATCAAACCTAAAGGGATTGATGATGTACCAATATTGACGTTAACACTCTGGACGGACGATAAAACGCGCGGTGCTTATGATTTGCAACAAGTCGCGCACGCACTCGAAATTGAACTCAAACGCGTAACAGGCACGCGGGATGTTTTTACTGTTGGCGGGACTGATCAGGTTGTACACGTTTTGTTGGACCCGGTAAAAATGGCGGGTTATAACACAACGATTGAGGATTTACGGCGAGCGTTTGTTTCCAACAATACTTCTGCTGATGCCGGTGCTTTAGTGCGTGACAATCGCGAGATATTGGTGCAGGCAGGCCGGTTTTTATCGACTGCCAATGAGGTCGCTGATTTAGTTATCGGCGTTTATAATGGCGCAGCAGTATACTTAAGGGATGTCGCCACGATTCGCTTAGGCCCAGATCAACCAGAGCAGTATGTCTGGTTAGGAACGGGACCTGCCGCGAATCAAAAAGGCATCACCTTATCTGGAGAGTATCCTGCGGTGACTATTGCCGTTGCAAAAAAACCGGGTACCAACGCGGTAGAAATATCAACTAAATTAATTAACAAAATCGAAAAATTAAAGGGTGTTATTATTCCTGATGGTGTGCAAGTGACGGTGACGCGCGATTATGGGTTAACGGCGGATAACAAAGCAAAAAAATTGATTAGTAAATTGATTTTTGCAACCGCTGCGGTTGTCTTGTTGGTCTTTTTTACCTTAGGTTGGCGGGAAGCCGTGATAGTCGGTGCCGCAGTGGTGATTACATTGATGGCGACCTTGTTTGCATCGTGGGCGTGGGGATTTACAATAAACCGTGTGTCGCTTTTTGCACTTATCTTTTCAATTGGCATATTGGTAGATGATGCGATTGTTGTCGTGGAAAACATTCATCGACATATTCAGCTGGGCGGAAAAACGCTGCTTGCAGCGATTCCTGTTGCTGTAGACGAAGTCGGTGAACCGACTATATTGGCGACACTCACCGTTATAGCCGCGTTGCTACCGATGGTATTTGTAAGTGGACTGATGGGGCCGTATATGAGTCCAATTCCTATAAATGCGAGTATAGGAATGTTAATTTCTTTAGCGGTGGCGTTTATTATTACACCCTGGATGGCGATGAAATTCTTTAATACGGATCAAAGAAGTGGTGTAAAGCACAGTGGTATGCACAATAATACCAACGACATGACTGACGACGTTAGTAACAATATTTCGAACAACACTGCTAATAAAAAATTCGTTCAGTTTTTCACTAAATTAATTTTACCCTTTATTGAGAATGCCAAAAGCGAGAATGCCAAAAGCGAGAATGCCAAAAGTGAAGGAGCCAAAAGCCAACGCCGGCGTTGGATGTTGTTTGCGGCTGTTGTCTTTCTGGTATTGGCCTCCATTGCTTTAGCCGTAACAAAACAAGTTGTGCTCAAGATGTTGCCTTTCGATAATAAGTCAGAGTTGCAAGTTGTTGTCGATATGCCGGAAGGTACAGCGGTAGAGAAAACAGCGCAAGTATTAACTGAGCTGGGTGTTTATATTGCATCCGTGCCCGAAGTGACTGATTATCAAATTTATGCGGGCATCGCATCGCCTATAAACTTTAATGGTCTGGTGCGCCAGTACTATCTTCGTGCAGAGCAAAATAGGGGCGATATTCAAATCAATTTGGTAGATAAGGCGCAACGCAGTCGTCAGAGCCATCAAATAGCACTGTCAATCAGATCACCGTTGCAATCGATTGCGAAACGCTACGATGCCAATATTAAAATTGTGGAAGTGCCACCCGGGCCGCCAGTACAGGCGCCTCTGGTTGCTGAAATTTATGGTTTGGATCAACAAGTGCAACGGGATATTGCCGCGTCAGTGAGAGAGGTCTTCGAGCGAACGGATAATGTCGTGGATGTTGATGACAGTGTTGAATCCGTATCGCCAAAAATGACGATTATTGTGGATAGACAAAAAGCGGCACTAATGGGCATTTCTCAACAACAAATTACACTCGCCATTGAGACCGTATTGAAGGGCGAAGATATAAGTTACCTGCACGATACAAATAGCAAGTTTCCAACACCAATACGGTTGGAATTTCCTGTCGGTGAAAAAGCAGATATTGCCTCCGTTCTTGGGCTAAAGCTGCGCGGTAAAAGTGATAAGCTCGTGCCGTTGTCTGATATTGTCACCGTTAGCAGAGGCCAACGTGAACATGTGATTTATCACAAAGATCTGCTGCCGGTCACGTTTGTTACGGGTGATGCGGCAGGCAATATCGACAGTCCTTTGTATGGTATGTTTGATATTGCCAGTCAGTTGAGTGACGAGTTTAGTCAACCAAGTCTCGAACAGTATTTCTTAGATCAACCAGAACACAGTTATCAGAACAGTCTGAAGTGGGATGGAGAGTGGCAAATCACCTATGACACTTTTCGAGATATGGGGATAGCGTATGCCGTTGGTATGATCGTTATTTATCTTCTGGTGACTGCGCAATTTCGTTCCTATCTAATCCCTGTTATTGTCATGTCACCGATACCGTTAACGCTTATTGGTGTTATGCCGGGGCATATGTTATTTGGCATGTCTTTTACAGCGACATCAATGATTGGCATGATTGCTTTAGCTGGAATTATCGTTAGGAATTCGATTTTGTTAGTCGATTTTATAAATCAGCAAATCGCTGAGGGGGTACCAATCGAAAAGGCAGTGATTTATGCCAGCGCGGTTCGCGCAAAACCAATCTTTTTGACAGGTTTTGCTGCCATGATGGGTGCCCTATTTATTCTCGATGATCCTATATTCAGTGGTTTGGCCGTTTCATTGATATTTGGCATCCTGGTTTCGATGCTATTAACCCTGCTAATTGTTCCGGTATTATATTATGCTTTTCTTTATAAACAGGTTTCGGACCGATCCGCTGCCGTGCAAATCAGATAGGTTGCCTGCATCGCTCGAAACCCTTGAAATTCAAGCTTTAGCCACAGTCGTCGATGAATGTAAAGCATAAAATAAACCTTCTTAATAATTTGATTAATTGGTATTATCAATTAACCCAGGGTTAAGTTTAAATTAATCACAGGCTAAATGATTGTTTACTAAATGATTGTTTAATATGGGTTCTTAAGCCAATTTAGGACACACTACTTATGTCGGATCGAAGATTGCAAGTTTTTCATTCTGTTGCCAGATTATTGAGTTTTACCAAGGCGGCTGAATCGCTCCATATGACGCAACCTGCGGTCACATTCCAGGTGCGTCAACTTGAAGAGTACTTCAATACGCGTTTGTTTGATCGTACCCATAATCGAATTAATTTGACAGATGCAGGAAAAAGAGTATACGAATACGCCGACACGATATTTCAAATCTATAGCGAGATGGATAATGCGGTTAGAGAAATTACCGGTGATGTGAATGGCATACTGATTGTGGGTGCCAGTACCACTATTGCAGAATACATGTTACCCGCCCTGTTAGGCGATTTTAAAACGAAGTATCCTGATGTCAATTTACGTCTACGAGTATCCAACAGTGATGGCATTGTTGGCATGGTCGAGAATAATGTGATTGATCTGGGTGTTGTTGAAGCGGAGGTCACGAATAAAAATCTCGCCGTGGAATTGTGTCGTGTAGACCGGTTAGTGGCAGTTGTCCCACCGAACCATGAATTTGCAGATCGAAAAACGCTTGATATTCGCGAGTTACTAAAATATCCGTATATATGCAGGGAAGAGGGGTCAGGAACGCGTGAAGTTATTCTTGCGTATTTGGCAAAGATAGGTATGTCGACATCTGAATTAAATATCATCATGGAACTGGGTAGCCCAGAAGCACTGAAAGGGGCCGTAGAAGCTGGCATAGGTGTCACTATTATATCGCGTGCCACGCTTAACAAAGAGCTAAAATTAGGGACTTTGGTCTCGATTGATCTCGACCCACCACTCGAACGTCCATTTTCCTTTGTGCATCAAAAACAGAAATTTCGACAACACACAGTGGAAAAGTTACTGGAATTTGCACGACAATATTGCGAAGACCATCCAACCCCCGAAGGTTGATACTGGTTTTTTCACTGCGACGGTCGAACGATGATCTGATTGTTACCGGCGACTCTGAATAAGAGATGAATAAGAGCGAAAAAAAATTAATTCGTCTATATGGAGAATTAACACCTATTGAACGGCAGATGTTAATCTCATATGCGGCATTTTTAGTAGAACATACAACAAAAAATAAGACAATTGAAGTTCCCATCGATATCATACGTCCCTCGGAAGAAAGTATTGTGGCAGCGATTAAGCGGCTGTCCGCATCTTATTCAATGCTGGATAAAAGCAAATTACTTTCTGACGTATCTGAAAAAGTAACGCAGCATATCGTTTTTGGACGTGAGGTATCAGAAGTGATAGACGAACTAGAGGTTTTTTTTCAGCAAAATTATAGGCAGTATGTGAATGAGAAAGAAGCCTTAGCGGAAAATAAAGAAGCCTTAGCGGCAAATTCAGCCGAAAAATCAATTAATAATAGCGCAGTAGCTGTCCCAGTACAGACCGTTTCAATAAAAAAGATGGAAAC
>CAZWBV010000014.1:15703-18658 GCA_964632225.1 uncultured Gammaproteobacteria bacterium
GGATAATGAAGTTGCTAACTTGCCAGAAAACAAAGGAACCTGAGAATGAAGGATCTGTTCCAATCATGGTTTAAGCGCACATTTGCCGATCCGCAATTTGTCATCCTTGCGGTTATACTTTTGTTTGGATTTGGCATCGTCATTTTTGCAGGAAAAATGTTGGCGCCGTTGCTTGCGAGTGTTGTTATTGCTTATTTGCTTGAGGCATTAGTGCGGGTATTACAACGCCTAAAAATTTCGCGTTTGGTTTCTGTCCTTTTCGTGTTTGTTGTTTTCGTGTTCGTGTTGGTTTTATTGTTATTTGGGTTCTTGCCGCTATTGTCTTCCCAGTTTGCGCAGTTGGTGCAGGAATTGCCGAATATGTTAGGTCGTGGCCAGGAGGCGTTAAACAAATTACCGGAAATGTATCCAAATTATGTTTCAACTGAGCAGATACACGACGTTATTGCCGCAATAAGTAAAGAGCTGCTTGGACAGGGACAAATGATCTTATCATTATCGATTTCATTTTTGCCGGGCATCATCACCATTTTGATTTATCTGATTTTAGTGCCATTGTTGGTTTTTTTCTTTTTGAAAGATAAAGACCCGATTATAAAATGGGTTGCGGGGTTTCTTCCAAAGGAGAGAGGGCTTGCTTCCAAAGTGTGGGACGAAATGGATCAGCAAATTGGAAACTATGTTCGAGGTAAGTTTGTAGAAATTGTCATTGCGGGAGTGGTCACTTACATCGTGTTTGCATTAATGGGTTTGCAATACGCATTCCTTCTTGCCGTGCTGGTTGGAATTTCAGTCATAGTGCCTTATCTTGGCGCTGCGGTTGTGACTATTCCGGTAGTTGCAATCGCTTATTTTCAATGGGGCTGGTCTTCCGAATTTGCATACCTGATTATTGCCCACGCTATTATTCAGGCGCTCGATGGTAATTTGTTAGTACCCATTTTATTTTCAGAAGCGGTCAATTTACATCCTGTTGCCATCATAGTGGCAGTGCTGTTTTTTGGTGGCTTGTGGGGTGTGATTGGCGTATTTTTTGCGATACCGTTGGCGACGTTAGTGAAGGCTGTGTTGACGGCGTGGCCAACATCGCCACCAGATGAGATCGCTGAGGGTGTTGACTCTAGTGCCGACTCTTCAAAGGAAGCAGCATAGGAAATTTAACGCACGTTTATTCTTTTAATGCCTTTATTGCCGTCAGTACGTCGTCAACGTGACCATCAACTTTGACTTTTCGCCACTCTTGTATTAGAACAGCTTTTTTATTTATCAAAAAAGTACTTCGTTCAATACCACGTACTTTCTTACCGTACATATTTTTTAACTTCATCACGTCAAACAATGTACACAGTGTTTCATCCTCATCGGCGATCAAGTCAAACGGAAATTCCTGTTTTTCTTTAAATTTTTCATGGGATTTGACGCTGTCCCGGGATACGCCGAAGACGATTGCACCCGCGTGCTTGAATTTTAGGTGCTGATCCCGAAAATCCTGGCCTTCACGTGTACAGCCGGGTGTGTTATCTCTGGGATAAAAATAGAGCACAATCAGATTTCCTTTTAGAGTGGCTAAATTAATGGTTTGTTCGCCTGTGGCGGGTAATTCAAACTTAGGAATGGCTTTTCCGATCGATGCTTTTTTGTTCATTTCGCCTTTATGTACCCTGTGGAATCAAATCAACGGGTATTGTACATTAAATGGCGCTTCATCTTGTCATTAATCGTTTGCACAAGTACCATTCAAAACTTGGTTCATACAGATTCAGCAATCATTCGCGTTTTTGGTGGTTAGGAGAAGATAAATGTTTCACGGCAGTATGGTGGCGCTGGTTACCCCTATGAATGGGGACGGATCGCTTGATCAGGACGGTTTACAAAAGCTGATTGAATTTCACATTGCAAATGCGACGGATGCAATAGTGTCAGTGGGTACCACGGGTGAATCAGCAACTTTGAACGAGAAAGAACATTGTGAAGTGATTAGACAGACCGTTGAAATGGTCAACGGAAGAATACCCGTCATTGCGGGTACCGGTGCAAATTCAACAACTGAAGCCATTTTTCTTACAAAATGTGCGCTGTCTGCGGGTGCGGACGCGGCTCTTTTAGTAACACCTTATTATAATAAGCCACCTCAGGAAGGTCTGTACCAGCACTATAAAGCCATTGCTGGGGCGGTTGCTATTCCGCAGATTCTTTATAATGTACCTGGTAGGACCGCTTGCGATATGTTGCCCGAGACGGTTGAACGTTTGTCGCATATTTCAAATATTATTGGTATAAAAGAAGCGACCGGGAGTGTGCAGCGATGCCGCGAAATACTAGCGCGTTGCGGTGATCGAATAGAGGTGTTAAGCGGTGACGATGCTACCGCAATGGAGTTAATATTATCTGGCGCAAAAGGAAATATTTCAGTCACCGCCAATATCGTACCCAGAGCAATGCATGATATGTGTGTGGCTGCATTGGCGGGTGATCGAATGACAGCAGAAAAAATTAATAAGCAGCTTATACCGCTGAATGAGGCGCTTTTCACTGAATCTAGCCCTATACCTGTAAAATGGGCTGTTCATCGAATGGGGTACATATCAACGGGTATTCGCCTGCCTCTTACGCCGTTGCCAAGTCAGTTGCAAGAAACAGTTTTGCAAGCAATGCAAAAATCGGGTGTTAAAGTTTAATGGAAAATATATTTGTTAGAAGTAAAAATATTGCTTATGTTAGCCTTTTTAATGTAGCTAAAGCAGGTTTGGTTATTGCGTTTATTTTGTTGGCGCAAGCGTGTAGTAACCCGGCGCAACGTGTTTATGAAGAAAGTAGTTTTGGTGTGCCGTTGGAAATACCGCCCGATTTAACTAAACCAGTAAATCAGAATGACTTATCATTTCTGGACAGCGAATCGGATAGTAAAGGAATAGCAGCTGGTCTTGCTGAAAAAAAGTCATGTTCATGTGAAGA
>CAZWBV010000015.1:0-15399 GCA_964632225.1 uncultured Gammaproteobacteria bacterium
TAAACAGTGAACGAAGTATGGGTGAGATTTATATTATTTAACATAAAAATAATGATTTGTCAGCGCAATGTAGTGTACCATCCGATAACATGCACCGATAAAAATGTGGATTTCCGTGCTTCGCGGTTTATGCAGCATTTAACCGTTACAACAACACCTAAAGGATTCAGTTCACAGAGGGAAATGGAATGCAGTACCACGGACTATATGTACGTATAATCACTCTCTTGCTAGTCGTGTTCCTGTATGCCTGTTCGGATGCGGCAAGTAGAGCAAGCGTGAGTCGTCCTATAGACCCTTTCCCACCCCCTACTCCGACTGATTTGACGCCACCGTAGACGATACCAATGGCACCGTGACGCTCACCTGGTCAAAAGTCCCTTATACGTTTAACCTGGACACGCCGACTTATGATATTTATTGGAACACTGCGTCTTCTGTTTCAAAAAATGATAACAAAATTGAAAATGTCATTTCCCCACACGTTGTTGAAGGCTTAGTGGAAGGGACAGTATATTATTTCGTCATAACCAGTAAAGCCGTTAATTTACAAAGCGAAATATCATTTGAAGTCACGGCAACCGCACCTTTGCCCGCGCTTTCGACAATTCTGTTGCAGCCTGTAAATGTGTCTATCGCAAGCGATATGTCCATTCAATATAGAGCAACAGGTAAATATACAGATGGCAGCACCATTGATTTAACCAGCTCTGTAATTTGGGGATCAGCTGATACTCGTTTCGCCACTATCGATAACACGACAAATAAGGGACTGGCAACAGCGGATCAAATCGGAATAACGACAATTTCAGCAGTGGACCCAATAAGTAATATCGAAGGTAAAACCTCAATTAGGACACAATTCAATCACAATACGTTGGGTGATCCCGTACCGGATTGCTTGACCAGTGATTGCCATACACAATCACCCGATCACCCAAAAAATTCGACTGTGTTGTGTAGCGCGTGTCATTCAACAATTGAAGAACCTTACAAATGGTATCCACTGCTAATAGATCATCTTACGCTTAGCGTGGAACAAACTTGCTTTAGCTGCCACAGTGGGACCGTAATAACGAAAAAATCAATAAATCACTTACCAACTGAAGATGCATGCGAAATGTGCCATCAATTTAGCAATGGTTGGGCATCCGCTACAATTAATCATTCAACTATAAGCGGGAATTGCATTTCTTGTCATAACTCCACAATAGTACAGGGCAAATCAGCAACTCACATTCAAACATCTGATGTATGTGATGCATGCCACTCAGTATTCCCATCCAGTTGGTCTGTCTTTCCAAGCGCTGTAGATCACCTTGAAGTTTTGGGTACATGTATAGATTGTCATATTGGCACAATAACTGTTGCAAGAGCTAACAATCATATTCCAACTTCGGACATATGTGATGCTTGCCATAATACAAATGCCTGGTTGCCAGTAACAACCACCAATCATAATGAAACTATTGGCACATGCTTTACATGCCACAACGGTACGTTAGCAAATGGCAAAACGGCTACTCACATTCGATCTTTAGATGTCTGTGAAAAATGCCATAATCCTTTTTCTATTTCTTGGTCTCCGCTGGCGAATAGCGCGATTGATCATACACAGGTGCTAGGGACGTGTAGTGATTGTCACAACGGCGTTACCGCCGAAACTAAAAGTAAGACACACATTAGCTCAAGCAATGTATGTAATGATTGCCATATCACTTTAAATTGGACTACAATGAAAACACCACTTTAAACTAAGATCCGACAACTGAAAAATAGATTCTGCTTAATTTCAGTAAAACATTTTTCTAAAAGCTAGTTTGGATCTATATTAAAGTTTGGATCAATATTAGTAAGTGGATTTCCGTTTCCAACCCACAAACACATAGATCCATCCCGCAATAACTATGATCAGCGGCCCAAATGCACCACCACCTCCTCCGGCACTTTTAGCATTTACAGTAGTATTAACCGACGCAGTATTATTGGATGTTACAGGGTCATTGCCTACTGCAGTGACTGTTACTGTACTCGTACTTAATCCTGCTGTAGAAGGTGCCGTAACAATAAACGTAAGTAAAACAGTATTGTTTGGTGCTATGACATCAAGAGTAGGTACAGTGCATGTCACCACAGAGCTATTTTCGGAACAGGTATCGGATGCAGATACAAATATTGAACCACTGGGCAATGTAGCTTCAACGACTGCATTATTCACTGCATTCGGGCCGTTATTAGTTACAGTGACAGAATAATTAATTGAACCACCCACGGCAACTGAACTATCGGCATTTATAGCCACTCCTAGATCTGCACCATCCACAACTTCGGTAACAATCGATACAGCATCATTTACGCTTAAATTATCTGCTTCATCTGCACTTACCGTAAATAAGCTAGATACTGGCCCAACAATGGAGGGTGCGGTTACATTTATTCTAAAAATAACTGACTTATCGACGGGTTTAGAATTTAATGTAGCGACGCTACAAGTTATCAGTCCGGCATTTTCATTACAAAGAGACCCGGAATCGAAAATTACACCCTCAGGTAAAGTGCTTAGTAGCATTACATTATTTGCTACACTAGGACCATTATTAGTTACCGTTACTTTATATGTATATGTATCACCCAACATTATCACGGGCGGATTGTCGGCAATCTCTACCCCTATACTAAGATCAGCCATGGCAACCACGGCAATATCAACAAAATCAGTATCATTTGCTGCATTTGAATCAACGTCTATAGAAGTCACGGAGACTGAGTTTGTTTGCGGCCCACCAGTTCCAGGTGCTGTTATCACGATATCAAATATAGCTGTGTTACCTGGGGCTGTCGCGGCGAGACTAACAAGAGTACACGTTACAACACCACTTATTTCTGTACACCCGTTTGACGCTGACACAAAACCAGCCCCATTAGGCAATACACTTGTCATTACAATATTATTCCCTGCATCTACTGGCCCATTGTTGGTAACGGTTATCGTATAAGCGACTTGGTCACCAGAGAATACAGACCCGACTGCGTCACTCTCAATAGTAACGCCAAGATCAGCCGCAAATAAAGAAATAGCTTGCTGCGAACTAAACCAACTTTCTATTCCGCTAGTTTGATCTTCGTTTACATACAGCGTTGCAGGATCATCAACACGTGGATCTGAGTCATAGGCTGTGACCGCTATATAATATACATCCTGTCCCTTCAAACTTTAATTCGGGTGCCTGACTCGTTCCCAAGTAAACGTTGTACCCCACGACATCTGCTTCAGGGTTATCATTCCAAGATAATTCAATATCTGATGTGCCTGTAGTTGCATCGACAGCTACTACATTAACACTCATGCTGTCAGGTGAAGAAATTGGCACGGTTACTATCGGCGCATTTAGGAATGAAGCAACTGTAATTTCACCGGCAAAACTACCCACCATATTTAGGATATCTGTTTCAGTTGCTGTTCCCCACCAATTGCTATCTGCATTCAAATTAGCGCTGCTAGTAACAAAAATCAGATTTGCCGTATTATTAAATATATTATTATTATTAGCTATTGGCGTCACCAAATTCAAATTTTCAATAAAAGCCACGCTGCCCAACGCACTATTACCAACAATAGTGTTATTACTTAGATTAGCTAATGTTGTCCCAAAAATCACGCTACCTATAGTAGTTGCAGTAACTGTATTTCTAAGAATTGCATTTTCAGTCATCGAAATTGCACCGCCCAAATTTAATACATCCTTAAACGATAAATTATCCGCTATAACATTATTAGAAATGGTGACAGTGCCTGGCGATCCCAAAACATGGTGAAGATCGATCCCCCCACCATGACCTGACACAGAATTAGTAGCTTGATTAGAATGTATTATATTACTAGCGACACTGATTTTTCCGCTGTCAATATGAAGACCACCGCCATTATCAAAAGCCCTGTTGCCATTAATACTATTTTTAGAGATAATAGAATCCAATGCATCATAATCACCAATATATACTCCACCTCCAATTTTCGCATCATTTTCCAATATCGCGTTATTTGATAGCATAAATTCACTATCATTAATCCACACTCCCCCACCTTGGGTTACTGAAATGTTATTTTTTATAACATTATTCGTAATAATATTTTGCGAGTTGGTGCCCAACATACCAGTAATATATATCCCTCCCCCTTCACTACCAGATTGATTACCCAATACGATATTGTTGTCGATTCGCATCGCTCCTATCACTGCGTCAATTGATATAGCTTGAATACTCAACCCACCACCATCTGAAATAGCATTATTATTCTGGACTGTATTTCCGGTAACCATAATTTGGCTCCCAGTGCCTCCTTGAACATAAAGACCCCCACCAGAATCAGCCTGATTTTCTGAGATGATATTGTTTTCGATTGTTACAGAACTAAATGAAGAAGCTGCCGTGAGTGCTCTCACATTTATACCGCCACCTTGTAACACAGTAGTATTGAATTGAATCGTATTACCAGTTAACTCCACTTGACTACCTGCACCACCCTGTAGAAAAATCCCACCACTGCCTAATGCACCCTCGAAAGGATTATTATTTTCTGTAATGACAGAATTTTCTATTTTTACTAGAGAAGAAAGAGCTTCGCCATAAATACCTCCCGCAGCATTATTTTGAATTGTCAGGTTGTTCAAATAGGGATGTTTGTCGCTAAATTCGATAGCACCTTTTGTAACAGTAGTTTGATTGCCCGCATTTTCAATCAATGCATATTCTATTATTGATCCCGATTGATAATCGCCAGTCACGCCATCAAACACAGCATCGCCACTGGTTATGCCGTCAACAACATCGCTAAAACTAATCCGCTTCCAGCGTTCGCCCACATTTGATGAAGTAAATCTAATTTCGTTGCCTGGCGTACCTCTTGCGATAAGTGTTCCGCTTATGATTAAGGACGTATCATCGTTAAAATTAACAGTGACACCCGCTTCAATCGTTAAAATTATATCTTCGCCAACAGTCACATTGCCTATCACAGTATAGGGGCTACCCGCCAAATCCCAGATCGTGTCCACCTCGACACGATCTGTCACATCTGTTGCATTAGCTTGATGAAAAAACGAAATAAGAAATAAAAAAAGAAAAATTCCCTTTGAACACATGTCCATACGCACAGATCCACCCCCCATCACCCTGTCATGATCGCCCAATTCGATACAAAGATTGACAGGATTTAATTTATTGCTTTCTATTCTAACGAATTGACCACAAAGCGCATATAAGAAGTATTTATTGTCAGTATAAATACTTAAATAACTTTAAATTCAAAAGCTTACAAAATTTCACACAAATAATGTAAGTTTAAAAAACAACACTAGGTTAACCTTTTTCAGCAACTTGCTTTAATTTTGTCATTCCTTTTTCCAGCATCCCGCCGGCCATCGAATCCATCATTGCGGCGAAATAACCACCGATAACCGGCATCGTCATTTCACCCTCCATTGACCAAACCACCCTGGTTTGCTCTTTTTCCGAATGATATAGCATGGCCGCCTCAGATTTATCATTCTCCGCGCCGCCACCCATGCTAAAAAATAAATCGTATTTTATGCCAACATCCGGCGACGATGAGGTAAACGTCAGTGAACCGCCACCGTCATTGCTGGTCCAGGATTGGCTGGCACCAATACCGGCTGTTTTTTCGCTCAACGTCACCACAACACTCGGATCCATTTCCTGCCAGGGTGTCCATAACGGCCAATTTGTTAGTTCGCCCACATAACCGTGAATAGTTTTTTTATCAGCATCGATCACTATGTCGCGACTCACCGCATATTGTGTGGGTAAAAATAAACCCACAGCAACAAACACCGCGATAAGTAACCCTATAAAAAGCCCGATTTTTTTTAACATCTACTTTAATCTCCTGTGGTTTTAACTGTGATTATAAAATATTTATCGTAAATTTTTACTTTATTACCATCTATTCAAGAAGGCGTATTGCACACAACGCCAAGCCCGAAGCCAGCAAAAGTGGCATAGATAGCGTGCTGCGCGATAAACGCTACCAACAGTTTATTTATGTTCGATACTGGCAATATCACATTGACAGAGTACTAGTTCAGTTATTGTGACAAACATCACATATTTTTCGCGCATAAAGCGACAAAATCTGTCAATATTACCCGAAAACTGTCAAAAATTTTGGAGGCGAAATAATGATAGAAGAGGCAGCGCCGGTGTCCTTTGTCTCTAAGGCGAACCATCGTTTTAAAATAATAATTTCAACCTATCCGGCATTGTATCTTGCGCTAATTACGTTATTTGCGTTATCAGGTATTGCCTACCTGCTCATGTTTCCCTATTTAACACTGGTTTCAGGCTACCAGCTTATTCAACTCGCACCCGATTTCGCTACTTCATTTACAACCAATCCGCAGCAATGGACACTCATCACCGCATGGTATTTTTGTCTTGCCATTTCGTTGGTCACTAGCTATAGAATTTTTAGAATTAAAGTGTCTCAACCAAAGGGATTAAAAATACAACAGGATAAAGCACCTGAGTTGTTCAAACTAATAGACCAATTGCGCGATCAACACGCGCAGGTTAAAATTGATAATATTATCCTCACTCAAGAACACAAAATTGAAATCATTAAAACACCTGTCTTTGGCTTACCCATCTGGAATAACGTCACATTAGCGATTGGCTTGCCCGTTATGATCAATCTGTCTAACCAACAGTTCAAGTCAGCCTTGATGCGTAAGTTTTACCAATTTTCTAACGCAAACATTAGCCTGACGAATTGGATCTTCTGGCTCCGCCAAAACTGGATGCAATATGATGAAGCCTATAAAAACAAAAAGAAACTGGGGCATCTACCCTTACGCCTGTTTTTTAAATTCTATGCACCAAAATTTAACAGGGCATCTGCATTTGCAGCGCGTATGGATGAATTAAAGGCAGATCGCTACACGTTAAATGAAATTAATGACGCTGATCTGCTTGACATGATTCAAGGTGAAATTGTCTGTAAATTCTTTTTGGAAAACACCTATTGGCCGAAAATAAGAAGTTTAGTGCGCAAATCGCCAACGGCAGAAATTTATCCACATGAAAAAATGGCTCACTTATTTGCACAAGGTTTACCGCAAAAAAATGCTATGCATTTACTGGCATCTGCCTATGCCAAAAAAGGGGCCACTGAAGACGCATCGCCTACGCTGAAAACCAGATTGAATAATATCGGCCACCAAAACATAAAGCGGCCAACAAGTCAGGCTAAAATTAATTCAGCCCAAACCTATTTGGGTAGCTCGTATATCGCTTATGTAAAATTCATCGACAAGGCTTGGACAACAACAACATTGTCAGAATGGAAAAAGCAGGACAGAACATACCAACAAGAATATAGCCTGTTAAAGATGTTGGAAAATAAAGCCAGCTTATCGTCTAAATTATCTTATAAAGAAATGTGGTTATACGCGAAACTGAAGAAAAAAATCGATCAAACTGCAATAAGTTTTAAAAATATCATGCTACGAAGATTACCACAAGCAGCCTGACCTTAAGCTGTAGCCTTAAACTGCAGTAGCTCGAATTTGACCTTACAAACAATGCCAGGTTAGGTAATGTTCAAGTGGCGGCAATCAGCCAAAAACGAACACGCAGTCATCGGCACCAGATCTTTCATTGTAACGTAAAATGTGGTTTTGCAAGACCAGACCCCGATAATTCTTCCAGCTTATTCTTTAATCCCTCTATTTCTTTTGTTAGCTTAGTGATAATTGCAATCAAGTCTTCCTTCTTAAAGGACGCGAGATCTTTTGAGGTATGTGTTTGCTCCATGACAATGTCTTTATATCACAATCCTTAATTAATTCAAGAGCCTATTGGTCTTTTAGGCTGAGTAGTTACCAATAATCAACCATTAACCAACGGAACCAAAACATTAAAAACAACACCTTCCACATCATCACGATTATTAGCCGTCACGTTTCCGTGATGAAATTCCGTGATCATTCTTACGATGTAAAGCCCCAAACCCAAATGCGGTTCCTCCCCGCGACTTTCGCGCATCGAGACCATTGAGTCAAACAGATTACCCTGCATTTGCTCCGGCAGTGTGGCACCCTGATTAAGCACACTTAATTTTACTACTTTGTTTTTCCTCGCCAGCTCTACCACAATCGGTGTATTCTGAAGAGAAAAATCTACTGCGTTTGAAATTAGTTTATCTAACATTTGTGCGATTAAATCTGGCGCCCCATTTATCAACAAAGATTGATTTTGATTTTCAATAGTAAATTTAAATTGTTGATCCGGATTCGCTAACTTATAACCTTCAACACAACCCTCTACCACTGTCTCAATATCAAAATTCACGCGCTCTTCCTGCTGTAACGTTTGTTCCAAACGCGTTGCTTCACTCATACGGACTATTATATTACTCAGCCTTTCCACCCCTTCCCTGGCACGGCCTGTTATTTTTTTAGACTCATCATCAAGGTTTTCAAAATCCAGATTATCAAGCGACGATCTCACAACAGAAATGGGCGTGCGCAACTCATGGGAAAGTTTACTCGCCATCGTCTCTAGATAACGATTGTATTGTGAAAGCCGATCCAGCATGCCAGAAATACTGCGGGACAAATCACCCAGTTCATCACCTGCCTTGGAATTTACAACCGAGCCTTTCACTTTACCGTCGCTGCCAATGGCATTGTCTGCATCATCACGCAATCGACTAATCCGCATTGATAGACGCGTAGCGAACGTTAACAAGATGACGACAGCAAATAAAAAGGCCAAAAAACTTTGACTAATTAATATCTCCATCGCTCTATTTTGCAACAACAATATACTGTTGCTGGTTTGCTCCAGCACCACTGCACCCACTACTTTTTTGTCGGATTTAATGGGGTACGCGGCGTTAAGTATATTGACGCGCTGATCCGGCGTTTGCCGCCACCGAATTGCAGGCGTACCGTTAACTGCTGATTCCATCTCAGGCCCTTCCAAACTCGATACTGTCGAAAGATCATCAACGAATTCAGTTGCTGGTTGTTTAAGAATCATTTGATAGAAAAGCCTGACCAGCCCTGACAAAACGGATTGTTCCTGAATATCATCACTCGACCTTTTTTCGGGCAAATTTATGTCTTTATTTTTTTTAACCAGGCTACCGGAAATTGCCAACACACGTGAATTTCTATCGACAACCCAGATTCGTGATGAGCGGCTTTCCACTCGCTTAAGAATTTTTTCAATTTCTGGCGAAGGCACGACAATAGTACCCATTTCCTCTACTTTACGCGTACCTGCGGTACTAATGATTGCATTTATTTTTCGTGTTTTCTCATTATCGACATCCAGAATAGCAAACCCTATTTTGTCGCCCAGCATCGAAATTGGTATTCGAATTTCTACATTGTATCCATCTTGAGTTTCCTGCCATTCACCCTTAATACGCACTTCTGTTTTCACAGGCACAAGGTTATTGGGGTCTGCTGGCATTAAATACCCATTAACCCAGCCAGGGGACTGTGTCGTCAATAAGTAGCGATTAAATTTACCGTTTTCGTCTTGCATGGCAATTTGCAAATGATCACTGCGATCCAAACGTAGACTGTTTGGTTGTCGATATACAACGTGATCATCAATCACTTGAAATAAGGCGTAAAGATAACCTTTATGACTTCCAACCTGATGGTAAAACGATATTGACTTAGGGTCATACTGGCCATTACTGAAAATGAGATAATTCAGTCCGTAAAATTGCATTCGAGTCAGGTACGGAATCCAATCCTCGATATACCCATCGAGCTGAATGGGCGACGCTAACGGCCTAACAAATAAATTTTGCCCTTTCTTAACGGTCGGTACGACATCTTCAGTGGCTTTAAACAAATCGGGTTGTTCATTTAATATCGAAGCAATAATACGTGCCCTATCCAACAATGACTCTTCTTGTCCGGTGCGCAGGTGCGCTTCCATTTCTTTAATATATTGGTAGCCAATTCCAGGAATGACCAACAGCGTTAACGAAACAAGCAGTATTTTACTGCGTATGCTTATTGCTAATCGTTGCCGCAGCGAAATAGGGGACACCTTTTATCAGACCTCCACCCATCGATATCCCATTCCATACACAGTATCGATACTATCAAACGCTTTATCAACCATTATAAATTTATTGCGAACACGTTTTATATGCGAAGTTATCGTTGCATCATCGACAACAATTTTGGCATCAGCCATTAATTGGTCTCGATTTTTTACGTGACCAGGGTGTAATGCAAGGGTATGCACAATCCAAAATTCTGTTAACGTCAAATCAATTGATTGACCGTTCCATTTAACCAGATAACGATTCATATCCATAGTAAGCTGGTTACGTTGAATCAAGGTTTCTTCCGTATCAGGTTTTTTTAATGCCTCAACACGCCTGAAAAATGCAGATATTCGCGCACATAAATTCGGCAAGCTAATATCTTTTGTCAGATAATCATCTGCACCTAATCTAAGCCCGGATATGACATCCAGATCACTGTCACGCGCAGTCAAAAAAATGATCGGCATTGAACTTGATAAATGCCGTAATGCCCGGCACAGCTCAAATCCACCGTCCACATCATTTTCTAAGCCAATATCCAGCAGGGCCAGATCCGGTAACTGTTTATCGAACGCCGTCATCGCCTGTTGCCTTGTTGTATAGGCATCCACTTGATACCCCTGCTTTGTCAGTACGTCTGTATAATTTTCACGCAACGCAGGTTCATCTTCAACAATTGCAATTGTTCTCACGCGGCTCTCCTTAATTCAAAGAAAATACACTATAGTAAACATAACGTTAGCATATTTTCGAAAATCGTATTAATCGCACGGTTATTTGCCATAATTCATCATATTTGATCGCTATCCTGCCAGAATCGATCCACATTATCGCCACTTCCATGGCCTTTAATAAGACTGTGGATGATTTCCCCTTGATCCACAAGCCTCTAACGCCAGGGACGGCGCATTAGGATAAACCAGGGATACAAATCAGTTGAATTCATTTAACTGGGTTTAATTATAAAGGGTTAAATAAACAAACCATACGGACAAATGACATTATGAGCCAGGCTACTCAAGACAACGAAATTAATCAGGTGGATGACTGCCCACCACTATTTACGGTCCGAGACACGTTTATCGGTCTGGCCGCGTGTTTGGCTGTTGGTTTACTCGCGTCCGTGACGTTATCCGCGATTATTTTATTATTATCTGCCAGCGCCCAGGCGGAAGACAATATGCCTGTTTATTCCGAACAGGCTGTTTATCTTGAAGATAACACCACTGGCTCTGGCTTGGATTTAGTCAGCTTGGATAATACTGATAAACCAAATATCATTGATTACAGCACGCCAGAAACAATGATTAGCCAAAAGTGCGACGCCCATGCTGGACAACTGAAAAACATAAATATCGGCGATAAGTTAGTATTTCAAAATGAAGGTAATATACAACAATTATTTCGAATTACCGGTATACAAGTGATAGAAGAGCAACCCAAAATTCTGCCCGTTGTCGAACAATCATCGATGCTGACTATGATTACCTGCTACCCTATTGATATCAAAAAATTGGATTTAGCAGTGAGCTACCTGGTTATGATTCAAGAAATCACACCTTACCAGGGTCAATTTGAAGAAGATTTTCATCAAGGTACGCTACAAGTGTCACACAATAAGCAATTTTTTCTCAAAAAATGAGTGACTCATACAACGCCACGCTGTCCGGATTTTCTATTAATTCGTTTGCGACGATAAGCGATGTTGCTGACCAGGTTTGATTTAAATTAGCGCGACGACCAATCAAATCTCCGCGTTTACCATCATAATATTCCGCCCATTCATCCTGATGTAATCGATGCAATGATTTATTAACAACTTTTTTAGCCAAATCATCTCGCCCTGCCCGTATCGCCGCACCGACAAACATCCAAATAAGCATCGGCCAGCTTCCGCCATTGTGATAAGACCACGCGACATTTTTAGGATCGCTACCGGTCAATATAGACCATTCCTGACCAGACAATGCAGGGTAAACTAATTTCAATGGCATATTGCCAATTAAACTTTCCCAATGTGTCTCATAAAGCTGAAAAATTTGGGTGGCCTGATCCTCAGTAGCCAGCCCAAACAGCACTGCCAGTAGATTCCCGGAAGAAAACATCCTGAAATCCATTTTACCCGGGCCAAGATTACCAATAAAATAACCCACTCCGTTCGGCAACCAGCCATCTATCCAGTCTGGTATTGTCTCAGGATAAATATTAAATAAATTTTTTGCATCCAGACCAAATTCTTCAGCGCCAAAACGGTGAATCTCATTTAAGTGTCTGATATCCAGCCAGTAATAGATACGCACATATGAGCGTAAAGTTTGCATACGATGCTTTGCGGTTGCGAGTAATGACTCATTTTCATCATTATTTATTAATAGCTCATTCGCAGCAAGCAACATACCATAAAACAAAGACTGGATTTCCAATGGATGGCCCGCGACGCCCATACGACGATCTATCATAAAGGAACCGTCTGGAACTAACATAGCAGGAGAAGTTTCAAAACTTTCCTTAAGGTACAACTGCAATGTTTGCCTCATGCCTTGTTGAAATGCAGGACTGTATGCCAGTTCCAAATCACCTGTATTCACAACATAAATTCTCAACAAGATCATCCACCACATTGCAGAATCCACTGGCGCCACACGCCCAATGGCACGCTCGCCAAAATCCGCAATGATATGATCTTTATTGTCTATATCTTTGGCTATTTTGAAACTTGCTGGCATTAAACCCATTGCCCGTTCATGACCTTTCATGACCGGCTGCTGCGCGCTCAACATCAATACGGTTTGTAAAAAATTACGCACAATGTCAGTTTCGCCCCGCATTAAAAATACAAAAGCAGAGGGAACAAAATCGCGAACAAAACATTCCGCATAATTCACAGCAACCAATGAATCTGATTGAAGCGCGGCAACTGTTCCAACAGGTTGATCTTTAAATCGGATCACGGAACGATTGAGGAGCTTGTATGCAGAATCAAAAACAATTTTATTACTCATTTTTTTATCATTCTTTACATTATCGAATTTATAATCACGGCGTTAAATAATCAGCACTTTATTTGCAGCTCATTACCTGAAAACCTTCGTTCTTTTTGTGTTAATTACCAAACTAGCGCGTGTAAATGCTCCCCGCCGCAACGCGTCAGACCCAAACCGTTTGTTTATTTGATCCGTCACTAAATCAATTTTCTTCTGAGATTCAAAGCCATCCGAAAACAAGTCCTGTTGATTGACCAGATCCTCAAATCCGCTCATGCCAACACCTATTAACCTTATCGGCCGCTTATTGCCAGACAAAAATTCATCAAACAGGGCCGCTGATGCTTCCCATATGCTTTGTGTGCTTTGCGTGGGACTCGGTAATGTAATAGATCGAGTCACCGTTTTGAAATCCGATAATCGAATTTTAAGCCGCACAACACGACCAAATAAACCACTCTGCCGTAATCGCCATGACACCTGTTCGACCAATTGCAGCAGATGGGCCCGCACTATCTTATAATCTTCAAGATCGCGAGCAAACGTTTTTTCATGCGAAATGGATTTGGCTTGATGATCGGTAATAACCGGACGGCCATCAATGCCCTGTGCCAATTCCTTCAACCGCAACCCGTGTTTGCCAAATTTCTGTTGCAATATTGACTGTGGTAACTCGCGTAGTTCCTTTATCTTGTATACGTTAATACTATTGAAATATTCAAGCGTTGACTTGCCCACACCCCATATTCGACTTACTGGCAATGGATCCAAAAATGCATGAATACGATCAACGTTCACCACAACAAATCCGTCAGGTTTTTGTAAGTCAGACGCTACCTTTGCTAAAAATTTATTGGGTGCAATACCGACTGATGCAACCAAGGCAAGTTCGGCTTTAATGTCCTGTTTAATTTTTTCCCCAATTACAATAGCGTCACCGTATAAGCGACGACTGGCATCGACATCTAAAAATGCCTCATCGAGTGACAATGGTTCAATCACGGGCGTATAGCGCTCAAAAATAGAACGAATCTGGCGAGACACCTCTGCATAAAGTGACATATTTCCTGGCAATATAATCGCATGCGGGCAACGTTTAATCGCCTGTGCCGTTGACATGGCACTGTGTATACCAAATCGGCGCGCTTTATAATTTGCCGCAGACACAACACCACGATTGGCGGCAGAACCAGCCACAATAACCGGATGCGCAGCGATCTCCGGCCGCTCTCGTTCTTCCACTGACGCATAAAATGCATCCATGTCGATATGAATAATCATGCATATTCCAAAATCGGTTTTAGAAGAATGCTTATTATAATTGAAAATTGAAACAAAAAATGAAATGAATGGGTAAATAAATAAGTATTGATGAAGATTATTTTTATTAAATTGAAATAAAAGAACCCGGAGGGTGTTTGCAACCTCCGGGCAGACGTTGAACAGACTGTTTCGATTAAGACTGTTTCGATTAGACTATGTTAAATGGTACGTAAAAGTTAAATGGTACGTAAAACAGAAAAACCGATTTGCGCACTGCCTTACTAATAGTCCACGCGCTTAATTACTATTTTAGCAGCAGGATTACGCCAATCGTAATCAGCTGCATCCAAGTCGCCTATACCCTGAATACCCGCATGGATATGCACATAATCTTCTCCGATTACATCGGGTGTACCACCTGCGCCCTCACAAACAGGACCCGGTATATTCATACACAATTCGTCGTTCGGTTCACTGCCTGCATCATACACTGGCGACATAATTTTTAGAGCATGTCTGCCTTTTGGTAACTTCACCCCATTGACAGCAATAAAGGCGTCGTTAGTCGGAATAAGCATGGCGGCCACACTAATATATCGACTGTATTTACTGGCACTCACACGGATAGTCGTAGACGCACCCGGCTTTAATAGTTCGCCATTTGACGCTGTGTTTTCCGACATTATCGACATTGCTAAATCATCCGTTGCGCCTCCTTCAGCCATCGCAGCAAGCGCATCTGATGGCGCCGCGCCCAGCATAAACATTTTCGTGTTTCTGTGGTGCGTTGAAACCATAATAGGTGTAAAAAATTCCCCACGAGTGAGATTCGTGATAGTAACGTCGTATTCCTTTTCATGTGCTATTACGTTACTTACCAAACCCATTGATAGTCCTGCCATACAGAGCAGACCTAAAACAAAATGCCTTCGTCTTTTCATTCTTTAATTCTCCTTTATCTCATTTGTGTCATAGCACCAACCGGTGCATAAATCTTTAGAATGCCCGAGCACGTTCTACTAATGACATCACGCAAGTTTCACGCAGCTATCA
>CAZWBV010000015.1:15409-17831 GCA_964632225.1 uncultured Gammaproteobacteria bacterium
ACTTTTTTATCACGCTGGTTGGGAATCGACATAAAAGAGAATTAACAAAAAAATCTGCTTAAATAATTTTCGATTTGATCAATAATTATCTACCCAGTAAGCAGGAGATGAAAAAATAATGGTTCGTTTTAAACATTTACCCTATTATATAAGTATATAACCTATAGAACTATCAATATAACTTGCCGGACTTTCCAAAACCCTTTCTTTTTTTTAAACTCAATTAAAATCGAAAAAGCATGTTGCAATTATTTTGTAAAGCATTACTTGCAGACCATCGCTTACAAACCAACAGAGATTAGTTACAGAGAATGCTAAACCGTGTTTATATTTATCAGAATGATAATGACGTCAAGAACAAAAAACGACCGAAAACTGACGAAGCATATAAATTGAATCAATAAGCAGTTAAGTAGTTAATATTGGAATCAATTACACGATTACAATAGACTGACATAGACAAATTGTTCCGGTTGTGAGTACCTTATGTGACTAACTAGTATCTCATTGACACTTACTTGCACTAAGTCATAAGAGTACGGAACAAGTAATAATGTGAGCAAGATAATAGTAAGAATAATAATTGTGTAACGGCTCTAATTTCGATACAGTACAAGTAGAGGGACGATAGCACGGCTTAACACTTTTCATTTAAGCAGCTTTGGTTTAACAACATCCAATTTAATAATATCTACTCTCGAATTACACTAAAATAATAATAAATATAATAATAAGAAGCACATATGAGTGCGTGTGACCGTATATATGAGGACATGTGGGGACATGGAAAGTCACGTTGTAAGCACTCAATCTCAAGTACTGCTACTGTAGTTTGAAGAAACTATGTTTGAAGGAACTATGTTTGAAGGAACTATGTATGTTTGAACTAATTATGTTTGATACTAATATTATTTAGTACTCACAATTAGCACTCAGACAACAAATAGCACTCAAACAAAAAAAAGAAAAAGACAGTACTCATCAAAAAGTTATCAGTCCAATAATAATAAAACCGGATTGGTAAACGACGACCATTAGCAACAACATAATAACTATAATAAATAATAATAATAATATGCTATACACGCGGGGGCTTAGTAGTCACGTAATTACTACTTAACTTAAATTGGATGGGTAATGATATGCGTTGGGGTGGAGTGTGGCTATATCACGTTGTGTTGGGGATGAGCGTTACGGGCTGAAATGTGGGCACAAGATTGCGCTTTCTAAAATTGTACTTTCTAAAATTGTTTTTTTCACGTTAGTATCACTGTCGATTTTCCTGTTATTGAAAAGCGCTGCGGTTAGCAGCGAAATCATTAAGCCGACTGATGCTGAATTCGATCATCTGACAACAGGGTTCCCTCTTACCGGCCAACATCAATTCGTTCAATGCGAAACTTGCCATGTGGGTGGTTTATTCAAGGGTACGCCAAATAGATGTACCCAATGTCATGACAACAAATTAGCAATTGGCCTACCAGCTACGCATATCGCAACGACCGATGAATGTGATTTGTGTCATCTAACCGAGGGATTTCCAGTTTCAGCCCGTATGGACCACAGCACAACGACCGAGGTATGTACAACATGTCACGGCCCCGTGGTGCCGGGCAAACCCACTGACCACATTGCCTCCAATGACCAGTGTGGTGCATGCCATACTACGTCATTTTGGATACCAACACGTCAGGTCGATCATACACTTGTGGTCGGCGATTGCTTTGGGTGCCATAATGGCACGATCGCCACCGGTAAATCTGGAAATCACATTACTACGTCGGATAACTGCGACACTTGCCATAATACCAATGCATTTACTGAAATTGTGACCGTGGATCACACAGAAGTAATCGGTGTCTGTGATAGTTGCCACAATGGCACTATGGCGACGGGTAAGCATCCCGGGCACACCATCACCGCGCAGCAATGTGATGATTGCCATACACCCAACGCTTGGCGACCCGCTTTTTTTGGCCATGTCGGCATTACTGATAATTGCATTAGTTGCCACGACGGTGTGGTATCAACCGGTAAAAATGCGACTCACATGCAAACAACCAGTTTATGTGAGGCATGCCATACGACGACTTCATTTAAGCCCGTTATCCTCGTCGATCATAATGAAGCCCTTGGCAGGTGTGTAGCTTGTCATAATAGCGCGATCGCGACCGGCCCCCCGGCCACTGCAACCCATTCAGCCTTCAGCGATAATTGCGACGCATGCCACTTAAATACCGCCTGGCTACCTGCAAACAGCACAGATCACAGTCAGTTTTTGATTGGCGCAGGCGCAGGAGGCGTAAGCTGTGCGAGCGTTGGCTGCCACGATGGCACCGCAACGGCAAAACCAACAGCTCATATCAATACAGGCAATATGTGTGGTGCCTGCCATACAACGGTCGTATTTGCCCCTACAGCC
>CAZWBV010000016.1:0-5505 GCA_964632225.1 uncultured Gammaproteobacteria bacterium
TTATCTTCAGCACCTTAGTCGCCCTCGTTACGATCCAACTGATTTATCTAGGTTGAATGATTTACAGGGTTTTTCCACGAGATGTCACTTAGCATATTCTTGGTTGGTTTAATGGGTGCTGGCAAAACGACGGCTGGACGCCAGCTCGCTAACGTATTGGGCATGGAGTTTTGTGATAGTGATCACGAGATAGAACATCGAACTGGTGCAAATATACCCTTAATATTTGATATAGAAGGAGAGAGCGGTTTTAGAGCCCGGGAGCATAAAGTGATAGACGAGCTTACTGCCCGGGATAACATTGTGCTTGCAACGGGGGGGGGGGCTATTCTGGACGGCGAGAACAGGATGAACATGTCTACTCGCGGTGTGGTTATTTATTTACAAGCGAGTGTAGATTACCTTTACAAGAGAACCAACAAAGACCAGGGACGACCGCTATTACAAATTGATAATCCAAAGGCGAAGCTGCAGCAACTTCTCGCCGAGCGAGAGCCGCTGTATTTACAAGTGGCTGACTTGGTTGTAAAAACAGATACAAATTCACTCAAAGGAGTAATTGACGAGATTCAGGCCAAGCTGCCGGGTCTTGTCATTGAAAAGAGTATCGATAAGCGCTTCAAAAAAAACATTGAAAAAAGCAAGTAGCCACGCTAACTGCATATATATGAAAACATTACAAGTTAAACTCAGTGGCCATAGTTTCGAGGATCATAGCTCTCAGGGCCATAGCTACCCTATCTATATTGGCGCTGGCGTGTTGTCCAGGTCTGAATTATTTCAACCGTTTGTTGAATCAAAAGAAGTCATGGTTGTCACCAACGAAACAGTGGCGCCGCTGTATTTACAGACACTTCAAAATACGATTGTTACTGCAGGTGTAAAGGAGAATAATTACCATTTTTTGGTTTTACCCGATGGCGAACGCTATAAAAATATGGATGTGCTGAATTCTATTTTTGATGAACTGCTGAAGCACAATTTTAATCGCCAGTCAGTATTGATTGCATTGGGCGGTGGTGTAGTGGGCGATTTAACCGGGTTTGCTGCGGCGTGCTATCAACGTGGAATTGATTTTATTCAGGTGCCGACCACGTTATTGGCACAGGTAGATTCTTCGGTTGGTGGGAAAACGGGTGTTAATCATGCACTTGGTAAAAATATGATTGGTGCGTTTCATCAGCCATTGGCGGTTTTTTCAGATACCGATACATTAAACACATTGGAACAGAGGCAGCTTATCGCGGGTGTCGCCGAAGTGATTAAATACGGTTTGATAAGTGATTATCATTTTTATATCTGGATAGAAGAAAATATTGACAAAGTACTGGCTCTCGATAAAACAGCATTAGTTTATTTGATTGAGCAATCCTGTATGAACAAAGCGGGTGTTGTGCAACGAGATGAAAAAGAGAATAACATTCGGGCAATGTTAAATTTGGGACACACATTTGGTCATGCAATTGAAACCATAACCGGTTATACGCTATGGTTGCACGGTGAGGGCGTTGCTATTGGTATGTTGATGGCCGCAGAAATGTCGAGAAGACTTGGTTGGTTGACGGCAACGGATGTTAAGCGAATTGAAAAAATGTTGCTAAAAGCAAAATTGCCAATATCAATCTCAAAAAATATTTCGTCATATCAACTGGTGGAGCTTATGGGGCTTGATAAAAAAGTACAGGATAGCAAGATCCGTCTGGTATTATTAAAGTCAATTGGCGAAGCGATTGTTACCAGTGAATTTGACAAAAAGTTAATATATGAATCAATAGAAACATTTCAGAAATAGATGGATATGCTGCAATATTTGGCGCCGTACGCGGCCAGTGAAAATAATTCAAAAGGCAGGCGATTTGCGGAGCCAGCGCCAAACAATCGAACTGAATATCAGCGTGATCGTGATCGTATAGTCCATTCTGCAGCATTCAGGCGATTGGAATATAAAACACAGGTTTTTGTGAACCACGAAGGCGATATGTTTCGCACGCGATTAACGCACTCAATTGAAGTGGCGCAAATCGCCAGGTCTATTGCGAGAATGTTGCGATTAAACGAAGACCTGACCGAGGCCGTGTCGCTTGCGCATGATTTGGGGCACACGCCTTTTGGTCACGCCGGGCAAGATGTGCTTAATAGCTGCATGCGGGAGTGTGGTGGGTTTGAGCATAACCTGCAGTCGTTACGCATCATTGATCATTTAGAAGAAAAATACGCTAGTTTTCAAGGGCTGAATTTAACGTTTGAAACTCGGGAAGGCATTGTTAAGCATTGTTCAAGAAAAAATGCGCAGCATCTTGGTGATGTTGGAGAGAGATTCTTAAAAAATTGGCAACCAACTCTGGAAGCACAAATAGCGAATATTGCGGATGAAATAGCATACAATAATCACGATGTGGATGATGGTTTAAGAGCGGGCTTAATCTCCATTGAGCAATTACGAAAAGTCGCTTTATTCGAGGAGCAATATTGTGTTATTAAAAATCAGTTTCCCGATCTGGCGGTAAGGCGTGTTATACACGAAGTGATAAGACGTATGATAAACAAGCAGGTTACCGATGTATTGGAGGTCACTCAACGCAGATTGATAGAAAATGAAATAAAAACGCTTGATGATGTAAAGCAATTTAAAGAACCCTTGGCCACTTTTAGTGGCACGATGAAGAATGAAAGTCTCGAATTAAAGCGATTTTTACGCGAAAGTTTGTATCGTCATTACCGGGTTCACCGCATGACGGTAAAAGCAGAGCAGGTAATACGCGCTTTGTTTGATGCGTTTATTGAAGACAGCCGATTGTTGCCGCCGGAACCCTGCGGGAAAATTGCTGAAATTACTGAAGTCAAGGACGCGGCGGCGATTAACGATTCTATGGGGCATGTCAGCGAAAATAAAAAAATCGATCGTGCGCGAATTGTGGCAGATTATATAGCCGGTATGACGGATCGATATGCAATCAAGGAATATGAAAGAATATTTAACCCAATGCAACTTACATAACACACGTCGGTTAGAGACCTATTCGGTTAACAGCGCTTTTTGAAGTATCTGGGTGAACAGATATGCGAATTTATATGCAAAAGTCCGCGGAGCAAGATAGTGCGCCACGCTTTTATCATGTCTTGATACAACAAGATCTTTTGGGAGGATGGACACTGGTAACGGAATGGGGATACCAGGGTGCGGCCGGGCGGGTTAAAAAACAACATTATTTGGCTAGGGACGAAGCGGAGCGCGCGTTACTTGCTTTGCGGGATGCGCAAATCGAGCGTGGCTATCGTGTTGTGTTTTTGCAGGGGACTTATACTAATTAGTGTCCGTCCACAAACGAGGATATTTCTTCAAGATCAAGGCGCACAGATTTTTTAAAGCGCAGCATATACTAATATGTGAGCATTTAAAAAATCTGTGCAACGCGGATATTGGAGAAATAGACCGTTTGTGGATGGATGCTAATTAAACAGTACTGATAAACTAGCGTACATCATCTATTTCTTAATCTCTCTGATTCGGGTCCGACCCGCTACATCACGGTAATTCTAACGCCTAGTTCAGGGATTCAAAAAACAGCGGTTGAATTGTGGCAAAATAGAGCGAAGCGGAATACCACCATTCAGCCGCTGTTTTTGAATCCCCTGGAACTTTTTGTTAGCCCATTTTGCTATAGTGATACCTGCAAGCGATAATTGTTATATGAGTATCTGTAACTGCGTATACTAACCTATGAGTGTCATCAATTCTTCGAGACCAAAAGCCAGATAAATTTTCTTTTAACGGTTCTGGTTTACCAATTCCTTCAAAGGGCGTTCGTATTGTATTATCAATTAGCTTATTAATTCTTCTTAATGTTTTTTTATCCTGACTTTGCCAATATATATAGTCTGACCAACCAGCCTCAGTCCATGCTAAATTTCTACTCATCCAATAAGTCTCTTTCCTTGGTTTTACCTTGTTGATATTGTTCTATCGATTTTTGTAGGTGCTGAGCATTTGCAGGGCTTTTAAGTAAATAGACAGTTTCCATAAGGCTATTGTAATAATCTAAAGACATTACTACAGCATCTTCACTATCACGACGAGTAATTACAGTACAGTCTGCATCATTAACTACCTGATCTAAAACAGATTTAAGAGCATTGCGAGCTTCAGTAAACGAAATTATACGCATTGTTTATATTCCTTACATGTACGATATTCTGTACAAGTATAAGAGAAAACTTTAACATAAGCAATATGCAGGATATGTTTTATTTCGAGGAAGGAGGAAGGAGTGTAAACCTCAATATATTGTTGTGTTGACAAGTGAATACATGATATCTCAAACGCTTTGGGTATAATAAACCAGCGTACATTTACTATTTCTTATTCTTACATTATCCGCTATGGAATCTATTGACGCTTCAGATCAGCATGAGTCCGATTATTTGCAAGTATTAGGCTTGTCGCGCCCGCCGTTTGCCTGTGAAAGGTCTGCGCGTTTATTTTACGAGGAACCTGAGTGTAAAAATTGTCTGGATTTGTTGTTGCATTTGGCTAGATTTGGTGACTCCGTATTGTTGGTGTCAGGCGCGTCGGGCAGTGGAAAATCAACCTTGTTTGAGCAGTTCTCGGCAAGATCAGATAGCAGTGTTTTTATCTGTCGGATAGACGCAGATGCAACATTGGGTATACGGCAGTTAGAGGACTTGTTATTAGCCGAATTGTGTATGAACAATGTATTGGATCGTAAACAGGGGATAAATACAATATTGAAAAATCGCCTGGAGGCGACTAACCGTAAATACTCTGCAGTCATTCTACTCATAGACAATGTGGATAAACTACCTGTAACACACCTTTCTTTTCTGCAAAAAATCTCAGCAATGACGGATGGCGAAGGCCGCATGTTGTTACATTTGGTTTTGTTTGCAGAGTCGCAAGTGGAAATAAAATTAAGCGAGCTGTTTGCAGACAAATTAAAAATTTTGAAATTGTCGCCTTACTCTTTGGAGGAAACCAGCCGGTATTTACAGTACAGAATGCACAGTGCTGATAGTCCTGGCGAGCAGTTCAGCGAAATATTTGATTCCGTTAGCATATTGAATATTTATAAGCTTTCAGATGGTTTGCCAGCTCGGATTAATAAATTAGCGCACAATAAGTTGCTTGAAGTGGCAGATAAAAAATCACCGTCTTTGGCGATGAAAAAATTAAGCCATTCTTCTAAATGGCAGTGGTTAACCAGTATGTTACTTATCGGCATTATTGCATCGGCGTGGTTTTTTCCAAATGAGATACGCCGCTATGTTACTTATATACATGAGGAATATAAATCAGCATTGGTGGCCTTGGGGCTGGAGTATCGGTCTCTGTCTGAAGATGTACAAACTAACGACGTGAAAACTAACAATGTGCTAACGAAAGAAGCCCTTTTTAAAGACGCGGCAACCAAAAAAACGGTATCCAGTGAGAGCGTATTTAAGAAGAATAGTTCGTCTATCAATCAGGAGAGTGAACAGGAGGGTGAA
>CAZWBV010000016.1:5605-17821 GCA_964632225.1 uncultured Gammaproteobacteria bacterium
GTGAAGCCCTGGTGATGAACCCTACGTTGGTCCCCCGGTTAACTTCTGAAATAATCGAAGCTAAAACAAAAAAAGTGCGCACCCAAGACTCTGCATTAATATTAAATGGGACTGATAATAGCAACCGGCAAACCGCAATCGAAAATATGTCTGGCGGCAATATACCCCATGAAATTCGCAGAGAAAAATGGCTGCTTTCCCAGCAGGGCCAGAAATACACATTACAGCTATTTGGAAGCAAAAACGAAGCGGATATAAGTCGCGTCGTTAAACGATATAATCTCAATGGATTGCTTGCTTATTATCGTACTCAAAAAAAAGGGGGGCTGTGGTTTGGTTTGACCTACGGTGTGTATTCAGATCTTCGCGAAGCGCAGGGCGCGGCCAAGCAACTTCCCAGCAGGTTAAAAAATGACGTCTGGGTTCGAAAATTACACAGTATCCACCGAGAAATAAAAAAAAGTGGTCGAAAATAACGTCTCCTGTCAATTTTTCCTGTTGATCGAAATGCATATAACATATTGATTTATATAAATAATAGTTAAAAAATCCGGTTCTTTCCCAGGGTTCCAGTACATTTTTGATCAGCAAGATTGCCAGATTACCAATTTGGGCTGTATACTTTCCCGCCCTTTCGCTAAACTCAAATTTTAGTTTTCAGGGTGACTTTTTTTGTACAAAAATATTTTTCAAAAACAAAGCGCTATAGTACCTGCTTGGAAATAGTTTGATTGAAATGAAGCGGCTCGATAATGGGCCGGGTTTGAATTAGGCCTGGGTGAGTTATTGGTTTTTTACGTTGAGTGGTTCATGAGTTATGCAAAAACAGGTTACGCAAAAAAAGCTTAGCGATCAGGGGCTCTACCGGCCAGAATTTGAAAAAGACAGTTGTGGATTTGGTCTGATTGCCCATATGGACGGTAAACCAAGTCATTGGCTGGTCGAAACCGCCGTTGTCTCACTCGCCAGGTTGACGCACCGTGGCGCCGTTGCCGCCGATGGTAAGACGGGCGATGGTTGTGGTCTGTTGTTGAAAAGGCCAGACAAATTATTTCAGGAAATTGCAGCTGACAAGGGTTATGTACTTGCAACGCATTATGCCGTTGGCATGGTTTTTTTAAGTACCGATTCCCGTCTTGCAGATAACGCACGCCAGCAATTAGCCAGTGAACTGAAAAAAGAAAAACTGCAGGTATTGGGTTGGCGGGTGGTGCCCACGGACGAAACCGGCTGTGGTTCGGAAGCGCTGAAGTCTTTACCGAAAATTGAGCAAATTTTTGTCAATGCCCCCACCGGAATGGATGGCGATGCGTTTGAGCGACACTTATATATCGCACGCCGACGAACCGAAAAAATAATCGGGTCGCTTGACGAGGATTTCTATATTCCCAGTTTGTCATCACGGGTTATTTCATATAAGGGTTTGGTGATGCCGGAAAATTTACCGGTTTTTTATCAAGACCTGAACGATAGTCGAATGGAATCGACTATATGTGTTTTTCATCAACGTTTTTCGACTAATACCTGGCCGCAATGGCGTTTAGCGCAGCCTTTTCGGTATTTGGCGCACAATGGCGAAATAAATACAATCCAGGGAAACCGGAACTGGTCTGTTGCACGGGGCCATAAATTTGAAACCCCATTAATACCGATGGCGGATGTGCGTCCACTGGTTTCCATGACCGGGTCTGATTCCAATAGCCTGGACAATATGCTGGAAACCCTGTTGGCCGGTGGCATGGATATTTTCAGGGCGATGAGATTACTCATCCCCCCTGCCTGGCAGAACGTTGATACGATGGATGCAGATTTGCGCGCATTCTATGAATATAACTCGATGCACATGGAGTCGTGGGATGGGCCTGCGGGCATCGTATTAACAGATGGCCGATATGCTGCCTGCTCCATGGATCGCAACGGATTACGGCCGGCGCGTTGGGTAATCACCCGTCAATTTGCTGCTGATCAGGACTTTGCTGATAATAAGGGCAGTGGCATCACGGATGACTATCGGGGTTGTGTTATTACGCTTGCCTCAGAGATTGGTGTTTATGACTATGCGCCAGGGTTAGTCGTTGCCAAAGGACGGTTAAAGCCTGGGCAGATGATTGCCGCTGATACTCAAACCGGGAAATTGATTTTACCAGAAGAGGTCGATCGTGCTTTGGCGAAAAGACATCCTTATAAAGATTGGCTATCTAACAATCTTAAAAAATTAGCGCCCAGATTGCGTGATAAAAAGCATAATCGCGATGCACTGGATGCCGGGCTTTTTAATGTATACCAAAAATTATTTCAGGTTAGTTTTGAAGAGCGCGACCAGGTATTGCGCGTATTGGCAGAAGCGGGTCAGGAAGCTACAGGTTCTATGGGCGATGATACGCCGATGTCGGTGTTATCAAAACAAACGCGCTCACTTTATGATTACTTTCGACAACAGTTTGCCCAAGTCACCAATCCACCGATCGACCCGATTCGTGAACAGGTGGTGATGTCATTGGAAACCTGTTTCGGCAAAGAAAAAAACATGTTCGAAGAAACACCTGAGCATGCGAGCCGCCTGGTGATAGATTCACCGGTGTTGTCAGTGAATAAATACAGGCGTTTGATGGCCCTGGCGGACACAGGTTATCAAAGTGAGCTTATTGATTTAAATTATTCAGCAGAGAGCGATCTAAAGTCTGCGATAAATGCTGTCTGTGAAAAATCTGTTCATGCAATAAGGCAAGGCAAAGTCATTCTCGTTTTGTCAGATAGAAATATATGCAAAGATAAACTTGTTTTGCACGCATTATTAGCGACTGGTGCAGTTCATCACCGTTTGATAAGTGAAGGTTTGCGCTGTGACGCAAATATTGTCGTTGAATCGGCTACTGCGAGGGATTCGCATCATTTTGCCGTGCTTTTAGGTTATGGTGCGACGGCTGTTTATCCCTATTTGGCATACGAATGTATTTTCGATATGCAGAAAACCAATGAAATTTCTGCTACTGACAGCGAAGGTTTGATGCGTGATTATCGCAAAGGTATCAATAAAGGTTTGTATAAAATAATATCAAAAATGGGTATTTCCACCATTGCCAGTTACCGTGGCGCACAACTTTTTGAATCCGTTGGTTTGCATAATGATGTTGTGGATTTATGTTTTAAGGGCACAATCAATCGCTTGCAGGGCGCCTCATTTTCGGACATTGAAGATGATCAAAAGCACCTGGCGCGCTTAGCCTGGAATAAACGTAAGGAAATTTCTCAAGGTGGTTTGTTGAAGTACATACATGGCGAAGAGGAGCATGCCTACGATCCTGATGTTGTTTATGCTTTGCAGCAAGCTGTGCGCACGGGGGACTATGAAGATTATAAAAAATTTGCGTACTTAATTAATGAGCGTCCCGCGTTAGCGTTGCGAGATCTTATTGGTTTAAAGAAAAATAGCAAGTCCATACCGATTGATGACGTCGAATCGATTGAGAATATAGTCAATCGTTTTGATAGCGCTGCAATGTCTTTGGGTGCATTGTCACCTGAAGCACATGAAACACTGGCACAAGCGATGAATGGGCTGGGTGGGCGCTCTAATTCTGGCGAAGGTGGGGAAGATGAGGCCCGCTATGGGACGAACAAACGTTCCAAGATAAAACAAGTCGCATCCGGGCGCTTTGGTGTCACGCCCGCTTATTTGGTTAGCGCTGAAGTATTGCAAATAAAGATTGCGCAAGGCGCCAAACCTGGCGAGGGTGGGCAATTGCCAGGTACCAAAGTAAATGAACTGATTGCCAGGCTGCGTTATTGCAAGCCGGGCGTGGCTTTAATATCACCGCCACCGCACCATGATATATATTCTATTGAAGACTTGGCGCAATTGATATTTGATTTAAAGCAAGTGAATCCGGATGCCCTGGTTTCTGTTAAATTAGTGGCAGAAGCGGGGGTCGGTACAATTGCTGCCGGCGTTGCAAAAGCTTATGCAGATTTGATAACAATATCCGGTTATGACGGTGGTACAGGCGCGTCGCCGTTAACCTCTATTAAATATGCGGGCAGTCCCTGGGAACTGGGGCTGACGGAGACTCACCAGATTTTACGTGCCAATGATTTACGTAGTAAAGTCAGATTGCAAACCGATGGTGGATTAAAAACAGGCCTGGATGTGATTAAAGCGGCTATCCTGGGCGCTGAAAGTTTTGGTTTTGGGACCGCGCCGATGATTGCCATGGGTTGCAAATATTTACGGATTTGTCATTTAAATAATTGCGCAACGGGTGTTGCCACTCAGGATAACGTGCTTCGCCTGGAGCACTTTATTGGCAAAGCAGACATGGTGGCCAATTATTTCAAATTCGTTGCCCAGGAAGTTCGCGAGTACCTGGCGAAATTGGGTGCGCGAAATCTGCAAGAAATAATTGGTCGCACCGATTTATTGGAGCAAGTAGAGGGGGCCACCAGTAAACAGCGCGGCCTGGATTTGACTCCGTTGTTATCGGACAGCGGTGTGGAAAAAAATAAACCACAATATTGTACTGAAGCCAGAAATAGACCGTTTGACAAAGCTGCGCTGGCCGAAAAAATGGTGAGTGATATCTTGCCGGCCATTGAAAACAAACTGGGCGGAAAGTTTAATTATCAGGTGGACAATACCAACCGGTCTATCGGCGCACGTTTGTCGGGTGAAATCGCTAAACGGCATGGTAATAACGGCATGCAAGACAGTCCCCTGGTGCTCAGACTAACAGGTAGTGCTGGGCAAAGTTTTGGTGTTTGGAATGCAGGCGGTCTGCATATGTATCTCCAGGGAGATGCTAATGATTATGTGGGTAAAGGGATGGCAGGCGGCCGGCTTGTGATTTCTCCGCCACCTGATAGCAAATTCAAACACAAGGATACGGTGATAATCGGCAACACCTGTTTGTATGGCGCGACGGGCGGCACATTGTTTGCTTCTGGTCTGGCAGGTGAGCGTTTCGGGGTGAGAAATTCCGGTTCGGTGGCGGTTGTTGAAGGTGTGGGTGATCACGGTTGTGAATATATGACCGGTGGCGTTATCGTGGTGCTTGGTGGAACGGGTATTAATTTTGCTGCAGGTATGACGGGCGGTTTTGCTTATGTCTTCGATGAAGATAATACATTTGTGGATCGATATAACCATGAGCTGGTTGATATTCATCGCATAAGTAAGGAAACGACCGAGGGCCATCGAAATTATTTATATGATTTGCTAGAGGATTACGTCGCTGAAACCGCCAGTGTACACGGAAAAAATATTTTAAATAATTTTATCGATGTCGTTGGTAAGTTCTGGCTAATCAAGCCCAAAGCAACGCAATTGGCTTCGTTATTGGACGATCTTAAACAAGCCGCAGCATAAAGTAGTAGAAGGTACACTGTAGGAGACTTAAGCGAAAAGCACTTAAGTGGAAAGTAATAGAAGCAACTAATGGAAAACAACGATGGCAAATAATTTTCAATTTATTCAGGTGCCGCGCATAGACCCGAAAAAAAAATCAGTCGATGTTCGCATTAAAGAGTACCGGGAAATTTATTTCGATTACGATAAGCGTGTTGTTGCCTCACAAGCAGACCGTTGTATAGCCTGTGGTAATCCGTATTGTGAATGGAAATGCCCGGTACATAATTATATACCCAACTGGTTAAAGTTGATTTCAGAAGGTAATATTTTTGAAGCCGCTGAATTATCGCATCGTACTAACTCATTGCCCGAAATTTGTGGCAGGGTTTGCCCACAAGATCGATTGTGCGAAGGATCCTGCACGTTAAATGATGGATTTGGTGCCGTTACCATTGGTGCTGTGGAAAAATATATTACTGACACCGCGTTTGCAATGGGGTGGCGCCCAAGTTTGCATGGCGTGCAGAAAACAGATAAGCGTGTCGCCGTGATAGGTGCCGGGCCTGCGGGCCTGGCCTGTGCTGATGTCTTGGTTAGAAGTGGTGTGGCACCAGTCGTTTATGACCGTTATGCAGAAATCGGTGGTTTGCTTACCTTTGGCATTCCTGAGTTTAAATTAGAAAAACAAGTGGTGAAACGACGCCGCACGATTATGCAAGAGATGGGCGTCGAGTTCGTGTTAAATACTGAAATAGGCCGGGACATTGCCATTGAAAAAATTTTAGGGCAGTACGATGCTGTTTTTCTTGGTATGGGTACTTATAATTATATGAAAGGCGGGTTCCCTGGTGAACAGCTCGCAGGTGTATACGAAGCATTACCCTATTTGATTTCCAATGCAGATCGTTGTTTAGGTTTAGAGAAACAGCCATCGGATTATATTGATATGGCAGGTCAGCGCGTCGTTGTCTTGGGTGGGGGTGATACGGCAATGGATTGTAACCGGACATCTATACGCCAGGGCGCTGCGTCAGTAACGTGCGCTTATCGCCGCGATGAGATAAATATGCCTGGCTCCAGACGAGAGGTGGGTAATGCCAAAGAGGAAGGTGTCCAGTTTTTATGGAATAGACAGCCTGTAGAAATAATGGGTAAACACAAAGTGGAGGGTGTAAAAGTAGTCACCACGAAATTAGGTGAGGTGGATGAGCGCGGTCGATGTACACCACAACCTGTTCAAGGATCTGAAGAAATCATTGATGCTGACTGTGTCATCATTGCGTTTGGATTTCGTCCTAGTCCAGCTCCCTGGTTTAAAAAACAGGGTATAACACTTGATGAACGTTATCGGGTAGTAGCAAATAGCAACGATTTACCATTTCAGACCGCAAACGCAAAAATATTTGCTGGCGGCGATATGGTGCGCGGTTCAGATTTAGTGGTAACCGCGGTTTATGAGGGACGGCAAGCTGCCGAGGGAATTTTGGACTACCTTGAGGTTTAGAAAACAATGAGTGAATTAAAGAATGACCGATTTTTAAAAGCATTATTACGTGAACCCGTTGATATCACGCCAGTGTGGATGATGCGTCAGGCCGGCAGGTATTTGCCTGAATATAAAGCGACTCGGGCTCGGGCGGGTAGTTTTATGGATCTGTGTACCAATCCGGAAATGGCGTGCGAAGTGACGTTGCAACCATTAGAGCGTTTTGATTTGGATGCAGCCATATTGTTTTCTGATATCTTGACGATTCCTGATGCGATGGGTTTAGGTTTGTATTTTTCCGAAGGTGAGGGGCCGCGTTTTAAAAGACCAGTGCGCACGGCGAAAGAGGTCGATGCATTGACGGTGCCTGATTCAAACGGCGAACTACTGTACGTTATGGATGCCGTTAGGTTGATTCGAAAAGAGTTGAACGGCAGAGTGCCTTTGATTGGTTTTTCCGGTAGTCCGTGGACATTGGCGACGTATATGGTAGAAGGTGGTTCTACGAAGGAATACGCACATGTGAAAAAAATGATGTTTGATCAACCTGACGTGATGCATAAATTATTGGAGACCACAGCGCAGTCTGTCATTAGTTATCTTAATGCTCAAATTGACGCTGGCGCGCAAGCCGTCATGATTTTTGATACCTGGGGTGGTGTACTCACACCACGGGATTATAAAACATTTTCCCTGGCTTATATGGATAGGATCGTAAAAAGCCTGAAGCGGGAAAATGATGGTCGTAAAGTGCCCGTTGTGCTTTTTACTAAAGGTGGTGGCGCCTGGCTTAATGACATGACCGCAACAGGATGCGATGCATTGGGCGTTGACTGGACGATGGATATGGGTAATGCGCGTAATCAGGTGGGTGATAAAGTCGCTTTGCAGGGGAATATGGATCCCTCGGTTTTATATGCTGCGCCGGAGCGAATTCGTGAAGAAGTATCAACTATTTTACAAAGTTATGGTAAAGGCAGCGGGCATGTGTTTAATCTGGGGCATGGAATTCATCAGCATGTTAATCCGGATCGCGCCAAGGCATTTATAGATGCAGTCCATGAATTAAGCGTGGATTATCATTAATAAAATGCGCTGGCTAATGTAGGGCATAGGCGTAAAACCACTTATGCGCTGATTCTTAGTAATTTATCCAGAAATAGCAATATCAGGGTTTTAATATGATGGCATCAGTGCTTAATGAAAAATGAATATTAATGCCCTTTTTCCTTTCATAAGTTGGTTTCAACTCGTTACAAAAGACAGCCTTAAGGCAGATCTTATTGCCGGGTTTACCGGTTCGGTGGTTGTTTTGCCCCAGGGTATTGCGTTCGCAACAATTGCGGGCCTGCCACCAGAGTATGGTCTGTATACCGCGATGGTTACGCCTATTATCGCGGCCTTGTTCGGGTCGTCTTTGCATTTGATCTCTGGCCCAACCACGGCAATTTCAATAGTAGTTTTTTCAGCAATCAGTAATCACGCGGATCCAGGTACGCCAGAGTTTATTTCGTTGGCATTGACGCTTACCTTTCTAGCGGGGGTCTACCAACTTGCATTTGGATTAGCGCGTCTCGGTACGTTGGTTAATTTTGTGTCGCATACCGTCGTCATTGGTTTTACCGCTGGTGCCGCGATATTGATTGCCACCAGCCAGATGAAAAATATACTGGGTATATTTATACCCAAAGGCGAATCATTTTTTCATACATGGGTTGGTCTTTGGCGTGGATTGGGTGATACAAATGTTTTTGTGCTGACTATCGCGGTTTGTACGTTGGTCAGCGTTATTTTAGTGACACGATTTTCGCCAAAAATACCCAATTTATTGATCGGGCTGATCGTCGGTAGCGTCGTTGCTTACTTCGTTAATACACCGGAGCAGGATATAAAATTTGTTGTTCAAATACCGGCTCATTTACCCCCCTTGTCCATGCCGGATTTTTCTTTTAATTCAATAAAAACGTTGGCCCCCGAGGCGTTTGCGATTGCGTTACTGGGATTGATTGAAGCGGTTTCGATTAGCCGTTCGATTGCAACAAAATCAAATCAACGTATTGATGCCAATCAGGAGTTTGTTGGTCAGGGTTTATCTAATATCACCGGTAGTTTCTTTTCGAGTTATGCCGGGTCTGGTTCATTTACCCGCTCTGGCGTTAATTATTCAGCCGGTGCCAAAACGCCGTTGTCTGCGATATTTGCAGCCACTTTCCTGATGTTAATCATATTGCTGATTGCGCCGTTAACTGCCTATTTACCTATTGCGGCAATGGCGGGTGTTATCCTGATTGTGGCCTATAAACTAATCGATTTCCCCCATATCAAGCATATTGTTAAAAACAGTAAATCTGAGACCGCCATATTATTTACCACTTTTTTTGCAACGTTGTTTTTAGAGTTAGAGTTTGCAATCTATTTGGGTGTCATATTATCACTTGTTATGTTTCTTGCGCGTACATCAACCCCAGAGATCGTAACATTAGCCGTCGACACCGCTGTGGGTAGTGACCTGGGTGCGAGTAAACGAAGACTTCTCAATATTCAAAAAAAGCCTCTAAAACAGTGTCCCCAACTTAAGATTATCCGAATTGATATGTCGATTTACTTCGGGTCCATCAATCACATTCAGAATAGAATTTATCACATCGTACAAAATGAAAACGTGTGCCATATTCTGATTGTCGGTACCGGCATTAATTTTATCGACTTAAGTGGGACTCAAATGTTGATTGCTGAGGCAAGTCGTTTGAAAAAACTTGGGGGTGGCTTGTATTTTTCTGAATTAAAATCCAGTGTGTATGAATTTATAAGCAAGAGTCGCTTTGTTGCAGAAGTGGGTAACGATCATTTTTTTGATAAGAAAAAAGATGCAATAGAAGGGATATATAAAAAATTAGATAAAAATATCTGTGATAACTGTGGCGCACGCGTATTTACTGAATGCAAATGATCCGAAATAAATCAGTGTATGTGCCCGTAGTGCTAAAAACAGTATTAAAAACTAAAAGAATAGCTTGCCTGTACAATAATAGCTTCAATTGTTGGAAACAAATCCTGGGTTGTTTGTGAACCGATTGCGTCGCTTGGGTTGCTATTACCTTGTTGCGACAGAAATTCAGCTCGAATACTAAATTCATGCCCCTTAGAAAGTGCTCTGCCGTATTTAATACCAATTGTGGTTCCGTCAAATTCACCCAAACGATAATCAGCCGACGCAAATGCCGGGATTGCTGCGCCATCCACGAGGCTATGTGTATAAAAATCGGCGGCAGTTTGCGTATAAAAACGAACATGGGGTTCGAGATAACTTTTTGAATCCAGAAATCGCCAGCGGTAACGAAAATCAACAGTGTGCGACTTGATGCCCCAGTCATCCCAGAAGTAACGGTACGACACATCGACGATATCATTGTCAAAATGGTGTTTGGTTTGCCAATAGACGCTTTGTTTAGCGCGGTCTTCGGGTCTTGCTTCGTGCAAATATCTGACGGTGTTGCCGTTGTTATCGATTACCGATAGGATTTTATAAGGGTCTGTGTGGTAGCCACTGGAATTGCCGATCGAATAATTAAACTGCATAATCGTACGCCGACTAATGACCTGCGACACACCGAGTAAAAAATCCACAGTTGTTCTGGTGTCGCTATTGGCCCCTTTGTCGCCTGGTGAAGCCAATTCGGATAAGGGTAGCGGCACGTCGCCAACGGGTGTGAGGGTGTCCGATGCGAATGATATCCCATAATTCAGCGTTGTATTGCGTTTATTGAAATCATGTGAAACAGATGTGTTTGCACTGACAGACTGATAATCAAATTCGTTGGAGAAATTGCCGCCAAAAGTCATTTTCGTTAAACGCGTTAGTGGTTGTTCCCAACTCGCACTCAGTGCAACACGCGTGTCGCGAAATGATGGATCAAGCGGCGTTTTGTTCGCGGCGGTTTCAAACACTGAGTTACCGGATGGCTTGGTTATAGTCTGTGCGTTTGCCGATGCGGTTGCACCATTAGGCGATGAGCCTGTCAGAGAATCAAAAACAAGTTTCAAATTTAAAAATTCGTCTTCCCCGTATTCTTTACGTGCGCTGATGACGGGTTCAAACGCGACAACGCGATCGGTTTCGGAGTAAAATAAAGCTGTTGAAGCAAACTCCCAGGCGCTGTCGTTTGATACTTCGCCAGCATTGACGCCAGGGCTTACAGCAAGCAATGAATAGCTTGCGGTGGCTAATGCCGTTGCGATGTGGGCGGTTGATTTTTTTTGCTTGTTTTTTCTTGCGTGTCTTTTTTTATTTAGGGTGTTTAATTGCATCCGCAACCACCTCCGGAAAAGCCGCGCCCGCCGCTGGAACCTTCTTTGCTGAAATAGATATGTTCGTCGATACCCACTTCGAGCGGATCTGAAATAAGCGCCATAGCTGGATCAGCGAGCAAATCACGCTCCCAGGGTTGGATTCCGGCGCAACCAGATATTGTTAGGAACAAAAAAAAAGTCGTAAAAATAAGTAAACTGCGGAGAAATTTATTTTTCATAACAATTTAAAACCTAGAATTTTGCATAGCAGATTGTTGAGGTCGATGTCCGGGAAAAATTAAAAATTTGTTACATGTTAAGAAGATGCAGAATAGCGTCTTCATACGATTGTTTTTTACTGGGTCGAAAACCAACATGGTTGTGTTGTATCTTACCTTGTTTATCGACCAGGTAGGCGCTCGGCATACCGACCAATTTGTATTTAGAGGCTAACTCGCCCTTGGGGTCATAAACTATTCTAAAATTCGCTGGGTTGTTTTTCAAAAATGAATCAGCAAGCTGACGTTCATTGTCTAAGTTGATGCCGATTATAGTTAGCCCTTTGTCTTTATATTTTTCCTGCATTTCATTTAACCACGGAAAAGATTTTCGGCAAGGTGCGCACCACGATGCCCAAAAATCAACGTAAACCACTTTTCCTCGAAAGTCTGTGAGTTGTGAATTTTCTGTGCCGGTTTTTATTTTAAAATTAGGGGCGGTTTCAGCTGCGGAAACCTGTCCAGCAATGCTGATGAACACGATTAAAAAAGGAGTTAGTAATAAATGTTGAAACCTTAACTTCATGGATTGATACTCCCTAAATCTTGTTGGATTTTATTTCAATATCTCAAGCGCTACGGATATAGTCACAATGGTGAAGTTGGGTTAAATGCTAGCAACAGTCGCGTTAAAAGTTCGTTAATTAATTTTTGTTTAACAAAACGTTAACAAAATTCTAAGAAAGTTGGCAAATTATACTACGAACCTTAGGCAGGCCTTGGTTCCCCCGCAGGGACGGCCATCAATTGTAATCGTCCAGTGGTAGCGATTTGCCAATCTTTTGGCAATCGACAAACCAATACCCGATCCTTTTCCT
>CAZWBV010000017.1:0-1812 GCA_964632225.1 uncultured Gammaproteobacteria bacterium
TTTGTACTGCCACCAGATGACAAAAAAACTTAAGTTTTATCAACAGTTTAATATTACCTGTAACAGTCCGGTTTTATGTTTTGCGTGATTTGAATAGCCACTATTGTGCTGAAGCCGATAATAAGTTGGACTCAATTATTGACATGTGTGGTCAACAACCCTATTCTTGACTAATCTAATCAGGTTTAACTCAGAGGACAGAGGATTAACGCGATGAAGCTATCTTCAAAAGCACGGTATGCAATTATGGCCATGATGGAAGTTGCAATTAACAAAGGTAGCAAACCGGTTACCTTGGCCGATATATCCGAAGAACACGGTCTTTCTATTTCGTATTTAGAACAGTTATTTGCGCGTCTTCGCCAGTCCAAGCTGGTACAGGGAACACGTGGGCCTGGCGGGGGTTACCGACTGGCAAAAAACCCTGACCAAATCAGCATTGCGGAAATCGCAAATTCTGTCGAGGACAAAATACGTGCGAAAAAACCACGGCATAATGACCAGTTCAATAATAGCTCTTATGAGCTCATAAATGATATGTGGGACGATTTAAGTACTCAAATCAATACATTTCTCGACGGACATTATCTGGGCGAATTTGTTAATCCGCACATTGAGAGTTCGATAGAGAGTTCAATAAATATTTCAGCGGACAGTAATATCCATCTTTTGAATGTTCCAAAGAACAAAGATCAGCAGGTTGCATAACCCTTTGCGATTGCTTGAGAAGAATCCTAGGGTAAATACCAATTGTATGCAAAGTATAAATTGGCAAGAATTTAACTAAATTACTGTACTATTATTTAATCTCTAATCAACGAGGCATAGCACCGATGGCATATAGCGATAAAGTCCTGGATCATTATGAAAACCCCAGAAATGTTGGATCTTTTGACAAAAATGATACCCACGTTGGCACAGGTATGGTTGGTGCGCCTGCGTGCGGTGATGTCATGAAATTGCAGATAAAAGTAAACGATAATGGCGTAATCGAAGAAGCTAAATTTAAGACATATGGTTGTGGTTCAGCCATTGCGTCCAGTTCACTGCTGACGGAGTGGGTAAAGGGAAAAACACTTGACGAAGCCCAACAGATAAAAAACTCAGATATCGCTGAAGAACTCGCACTGCCTCCGGTTAAAATTCACTGCTCTGTTTTAGCTGAAGATGCTATAAAAGCAGCAATCAGTGACTATAAGGAAAAGAAAACCCCCTAATAACCTACTTACCCGTCCCGCAGTGGCGATTCAGTAATACGACTCCAGTTCCCAGCAGGGCCAGATGCAGAGACGAGTTGCAAACTTTCAATTCGTATCTCAGCGATGCCCTGTGCCAGCATCGCGTCATGTTGAATTTTGTCTTTGATCGATGCTTTGACTGCATCTGTTTGCAGGCCGTACATTAAGCTCAGATGTGGCATAAACTTACTTTGGGATTGGGGTTGGGATTGATGTAAAAATAGCGCCAACGCGCTTTGACGGGCCCGATCAATCGAATCAGTTTCCTCTATTTGAATAAAAAAACTCTTGTAGAATTCATGCGAATAATCGAGAGAGCCAACCCGCGCAGAAAATTGCGTGATTTGTGAAGCCAAGTGGTGTGTCTGCTCTATTAATCCATCTTCATCTCCTTCAATATCAGCAAGTAAGGTAATATGCGGCTCAAATAATGGACCGCCCCGCTCATCACTCAACATTTGAATTAAACGCGCTAACTTAACACGCTGCTTAGTCGTTGACATCAACCAAAGTGCATACATAATGTTTAGATACCCTCTTACTTACGCACAACGTATTACGAACAACGCACAAC
>CAZWBV010000017.1:1912-7381 GCA_964632225.1 uncultured Gammaproteobacteria bacterium
ACGCACAACGTATTACGAACAACGCACAACCTATTACGAACAACGAATTACGTGCTAAATAAAATGCCGGATAAAGCGAATAAAAAAGAAGTAATTGCTGTGATTCCCTGTGCCGGTAGAGCATCTCGCCTGCCTTCGCTTACCTGCAGCAAAGAATTATACCCTATTGGGTCGAGTAAAATCCCAGAGTCTGGCGAGCGTGTGCCGAAACCCGTTGGTCTTTATCTGTTGGAAAAATTTAAAGTCGCCAATATCAACAAGGCGTATTTAATATTACGCAATGGTAAATGGGATATTCCCGCCTTTTTTGACACTGGCAGCGCGATTGGATTGGATTTGGGCTATTTAATGATGGGCCTGCCCCACGGCACCGCTTATACCATTAACCAGGCATACCCGTTTGTAAAACATACAAATGTTGCCATCGGATTCCCTGATATTCTTTTTTCACCTGATAATGCCTATATACAAATTCTCAATTCGCTGACAGAGAATAATGCCGATGTAATATTAGGTTTATTCCCGGCAGATAAACCACAAAAAGTAGACATGGTAAAATTTGATGCAAACTATAATGTATTAAATATTGTTATCAAACCCAAACAAACAGACCTTCGATATACCTGGGGTATCGCGGTGTGGACCCCGGTATTTACTCAATTTCTGCATGACTATTTGTCCGATCTAAAAAGACACGAATCCGATGCAGAATTATTTATCGGACAGGTAATACAAGTGGCTGTTTCTAATGGATTAAAAGTAATTGCTGAGATCGTGTCGCAATCACCCTTTCTCGACATCGGGACACCTGACGATCTATGCAGAGCAGAAGCGCAATTCAGTTAATTTTATAGGTGTTATGTGGGCGGGACTCTCTATCAAGGACTCTCTATCAAAAGCCTCCAGAAACAAGCGCTCGCCAAATTAAATACCCTGCCCCCACCGGGAAGGTGGGTGAGAGCAGGGTCACTACAGTTGATCACTTACAAGGGAGGGAGTAAGTGTCAAAAGATAAGACTGTGCAAATCACCATTAGTTCATTGTGAAGTACTAATAAATCACTATTTTACGGTAACTATTTTACTGTAATAGTGATTTTTTTTGACATGATGGGTGGGTTATGCGGTACGTGTTTCAGATCACCCAACATTAGCTGCAACGTGTGTTTTCCTGGCGAAAGAGTCAATGTGCCCTCAGTTTGACCACCACCAAAATGTTTATGTTTATCGTCTTTCGGAATAGGGTTATCCATCGACTTGAGGTTCGTATCAATAAGCACATGGTGGTGACCCGTATTCGCCTTTGCCGTGCCGGCCGGCGCAACACCCATGCCTTTTAAACCAAAACGAACCGTCACTGGACTGGTAACCGTCGCACCATCACTGGGGCTTATAATGTAAACATCGGCACCATCAGGTGAAGGGGTTCTTGCGTTAGCAACACTAACAAAACAGCCAATGAACACTAACACCATTATTTTGCGAATCGCGGTTCGACTAAGCATTATTCCGTTCGACATAATTCCATTCGACATATAGATATACTCCTCATATCTTCAATAAAAAAACAATCATGCTAACACAGTTAGTTGCGCCAAAAATTAACAAATCCTTCATTAAAACAACTAAAATAATAGGGAATAAAATGAACTATTAATAGGCCGTCAGCCTGCGTTAACGCTTCAATACCCAAATGCATTTTTTGCTTCGCGTAATTCCCGGGCGGTATCAATCAATGGTTGAAAATTTAAGGTACTTTCTTGTTCTTCCCCATTTTTCATTTGTATGATTAACTGTGTCAGCATTGGCACGGTTTCTTCAAGTAACTCAACTATGTCCATGCTGGGTTCTATTCTTTCATCCAATATACGCCTCAACAATTCCTCAATAGACCACGCTAATACACCAATTGATGATGCCCCTACAATGCGTCCGGCCCCCTTTAAAGTATGAAAAGAACGAACCAGTGTAGCTAATGCTTCCTGATTTTGTTGATTCAGTTTCCATTTTTCAAGACAACTGGATATTTCCTCGAGTTCATCGCCCGCTTCGTTTAGAAATATCGTCACCAGTTCCTGATCCACTTCAGCGTTTAATTCCGCTTCTACCTCTTCTACGTCTGAACCGACAGGAATCAACATGGGAATAACGACCGACGCCGCTTCTGATTCTGTCGATTCAGCCGATATAGAAAAATCATTGTCAGCCGCCGCATATTGATCAGCAAATTTTACTGTTGCACTTTTTTGGGGTGAATAACCTAAATTGGCAAGACTGAATTCCGCCACCTCTATCGCAAAATTGGAGGAAACGGATTTTTGTAATATTCCTTCAAGATAATATTCAGCGCCGACGATTGAATTCGCCAGATAATCAAATGAACCTCCATCCAGATAGAGATTTTTTTCCAATATTTCGATTTCGACATACTGGCTGATCGCTTGCAGCACGCTAACCACGCGAGGATGGGAAAGCATTTTTACTGCACCAATAATTAAACTCATTAACCTGGGCACATCGGCCATAATACTATAATTAGAAGGCGTCTTGGTTAAATTGATTACCGCATCTTTTATCTTCGAAATATCTCTAAGCGCCTCCTTAACAGCAATATTAACAACCTGAATATATTCTGCTTCGGGTAATGTAGATAAGTCGTTAAGATCCTTATCTTCAATAATTTCACTGGCTTCTTCGCGTACATTCAGGTCATACAATGAAGATTCAATATAGAGCAATATGCGGGCAATCTGTATGACATCGTCGTTACTCAGCACGGCGTCCAGTTGAATTAAATTAGAAATAAATGCTTCTTGTTTGCGTATAAGCTTGCGTAATTTATTAAGTCCGAGCATACCCAGTGCGTCGGCAATTGTTCTTAAGCGATCAATTATCGGTTCTAACGTCGACGCGTCGCCATGCTGTACATGGACCGTGATATCCAGGGTATCTTTTACTTTTAATAATTCTTCTTTTAATTGATTTGAAATATTTTCCATTATATTGGCATTAAAACCTATCAGTTCATCCCGAGCCTGGCTTATTGCATTCGCGTCGGGCAGTGAATCTGTTAAATTAAATGCCATTTTTAACTCTCTTACCCGTGCGGAAGATGAATTTGATCTGCCAACATAATAAAGAAGGTTTCTCATCAAATCGTGCGGCGGCTCTGTCGTTAATACGGCTTCCCCATCGTCAATTATTTTTTTTATCAGACGATCAACTTTTCCCAACAACAATTTAATTGCGACACTGGATTCAAGGCCCTTATCATATAAAGCATGGATAACACCCGCACTCACCCACCAAACTTGTTCTGATTGTTTTTGTGTACTGGCTTGTTCCAAATTCATAATGACTGTTGCCAGCATACGTAGACTTTTCTTTAATTTTTCATCGTTAAAAAACCCCAACAGCCCTACTAAATAAACAGGCCGCAGCTTTTTTGCAACCGTTCTAATATCCCAGGTAGTCGGACCGTCATCGCCCTCCCCATCGGCTAATACGGGTTTAAGCGCGGTTAAATTTGGAGAAAAAAATGCGCTTTCAGTAAGCAGTGGCTTTTCTTGCACTGCACGCATGTCATTGAGCAAGGGTAATAATACCAGCGGGATATCTTTGCTGCCGTGGTACAATTGTGCCAAGTAAGCAGGCAACTGCAGCATGCCGCGCATCAAAACTTCAATCGCGTCTTCCCGCTGTTTTATGTTGTCATTCATCAACTCTTTTGCAACGATTTCCATTTCTTTGGTGAGTAACACGGCGCCAAATATCTCAACCATTTCGACTGCACCTCGAATCTTATGAATGCAATCAACCACAACCGCAATACGAGCAGAACTGCCGTCACTTTCCAGATAAATTTCGAGGGTGCTTTTAGCCACCTCGAGCGTCGCTTCGACTTCTTCCTTAACCCAAATAAGGGTTTTTGGATCGATTTCAAATTCAACCACCAATGCTAAATGCCTCTTCGGGTTGCAGGTAATTCAAACGCGCTGTCTATCCAATAAACCTAAACGGCCCATTAAATAACCTCACTTGTATTTCATCTGTTAATTTTCAATTATGACAATATTCGTTGCATACGTTTGTAATATATTCTTACATATCGCATTATTATTGCGAAATCAATAAGTTAGTATTTTAACATATAAAAATAGTTACAAAGCGTGCGTTGAACCAAGAAATGATCTGAACTTACAAACTGACTACTACTCAATCGAAGAAAAGAGGCACCCAGTTAAGATATCGACCGCCCAGCCCATTAATGTAATGGAAAACTCAAGAAAATCAAAATCTTGCCAGTGAAACGTTAAGAACGTATTAATAGGGTAATTTAGATTGTATTATTTTAACCTAAATAAATCAGTTGGGCGCAGAAAAGACAGGTAAGATATTGATCTGCAATTTGATCGATGTATTAAAAGACTTAAGCTGACGCGCTAAGATAAGTGCTGTGGTCATCGTTGTGACTTATACCGCCCTTTTTGAGGGTTTTCAGTGGTGTTGACATATTCATTGATCGATTTCGAGTCAATAACTTGAAGAAGGTATCCCAAACCCTGTCGGCGATGTCTTCCAGCTCGATTGGTGCGGAATTAAGCGTATTTGTTTCTCCAGAAAATTGAATAGCGCGGTCTTTATTCAAATCGACGGCGGATTCAGAAAGTAAGTGACCGAGCGCGATAGACGTGTGGTCAAGAAAAGAGGTGATGCTATTTTCTATCACATCGTAACAAAGTTGAGACATCTGCATACTATTGGCGCCGACGACGACGACACCGATAAGCAAATCCGTCATATTTTCGCAAATTAGCTCAAGGCGGTGAAATATACTGCGCACGCCCGCTAATGACGCGGGCACAATTATTAACAAAAAGTCACCGTCATTAACCAGGGACAGTTTAGGCGATGCAAAAGGAAGCAAACAAATTTCTTGTTTTAACTCTAATCCATTCAAATGGTTAACAATTTTCAAGCGGTTGATATTGGTTTCATTTGTCAATTCAAATTCAGGTTGCTCTTCTATAAACAGTTCGACGGGGAGATCAATGGACAAACTCTCCCGTACTGTGCTGTCAACATTAACCACCCTGCATAATTTTAATTCGGCGTTAAAATAATTATTAATACCAAAAACACAAAAATCCTGATAACGCGGCTCCAACAACACGGGAAGGAACGTGATTGGCGCAGTGCCTCCCCCTTTCCTTTTTGCATGTCTCGTTGCCTGCCAGACCGAATAGCTAGCCATATAATTGGCCGTAGCAGAATCGCTGAAAAAGTGCTGACTGATATCTTTAAGCCGTTCTTTGGCGTTCGAACTGTTTTTTATGTAATGACTGACCATCCCCATCCACCCACTTGTTATTTCTATAAATATCCATATTTATACTTATTATTTTTGTTATTATTTTTATGCGTATTATTTATATTTATTATTTATATTTATTATTTAACTTATTATTTA
>CAZWBV010000017.1:7481-17782 GCA_964632225.1 uncultured Gammaproteobacteria bacterium
TTATTATTTAACTTATTATTTATATTTATATTTATTTATACTGATAATGACACGTTTATACTTATAACGATACGTCGTTTTATTATTTTTTATTTTATCGCGCCTAATGTCGCTGTAGCGTAACTTGATGCTGAACATATATTGATCAGCTGCAAAATCACAATTTACACGTTTAGTTGGGTATACTCCCTTATCTGTGAACAAAGCGCCCGGTAAACACGTGTCGATTTTAAATAATAAATTTGGAGTTTTTTTACGTGATAGATTTCCTCCTTCAATATGGTCTTTTTTTAGCCAAATCAATAACCATCGTGCTGGCAATTGTCTTCGTCGTCGTATTCATTTTTTCCTTTGCCAGTAGAGGCAAAGAAAAAGAAAAAATCGAGATTAGAAAACTCAATGAGAAATTTGACGATATGCGACACGCGTTGCAATTGGAGATATTACCCAAAAAAGCACTTAAAAAAGTCTTTAAAGAAGATAAACAAAAATTAAAAAAAGAAATAAAAGAATCAAACAAAGAAACGACGACGGAAAAAAAGCGTATTTTCATTGTTAAATTTGATGGCGACGTCAGAGCCACCGCCGTGACGGCGTTACGCGAAGAAATTACGGCGATATTAACGTTGGCCAAACCTGAAGATGAGGTATTCGTGATACTGGAAAGTGGTGGCGGTCTTGTGCACGCTTACGGCTTGGCATCATCGCAACTGATGCGCATAAAATACAAAAATATTCCACTTACAGTCAGTGTAGATAAAGTCGCCGCAAGTGGCGGGTATATGATGGCATGTGTGGCTAACCGGATTATCGCTGCACCCTTCGCAATACTCGGTTCAATAGGCGTCATAGCACAAGTACCCAATTTTCATCGATTACTGAAAAACAAAGACATCGACTTTGAACTCTTCACTGCGGGTGAATACAAACGTACCGTCACTGTGTTTGGCGAAAACACAGATAAGGCAAGAACGAAGTTTAAAGAAGAACTGGAAGACACCCATACCTTGTTCAAGGATTTCGTCGTGGAAAACAGACCCGCTCTGGATATGAATCGCGTGGCAACGGGAGAGCACTGGTTTGGTACTAAGGCGCTGGAACTCAATCTCATTGATGATTTAAAAACCAGTGATGATTTTTTACTTGAACATAGCCTCGAATCAGATCTGTATGAGATCACCTTTGTCGCTAAAAAACCGCTGGGATCCAGGCTTTCGTCTGTTGTGCAACTGACTATCGAAAAGCTGTTCTTTTCATGGTGGCAACATTCTCGGCATAGTCGATTTCAGTAACTATTTCAGTCACTATTTCAGTCACTATTTTCCGACATCAGGAGTCAAAAGCTTGTCCAAATCCAGAGTTGAAAAAAAATTACTTCATTACGTTGGCAAAGCTATATCGGACTACAACATGATTCAACCCGGTGATAGTGTTATGGTTTGTCTGTCAGGCGGCAAGGATTCTTACCCCATACTAACTCTTCTGCATAAATTACGTTATCGCTCCAACTTTAAATTTGATGTATTTTCTTACACCCTGGATCAGGCCCAACCTGGCTGGGACGACAGCCAAATGCGCCAATGGCTGGAATCCAAAGACTATCCTTATGAGATCACTCGACAAGATACTTATTCCGTTGTTAAAGAAAAAATACCAGAAGGCAAAACATATTGTTCGCTGTGTTCCCGCCTGCGACGTGGCAGCATTTATACCTACGCAGAAGCAAATGGATATTCTAAGATAGCGCTAGGTCATCACCGGAATGATTTAATTGAAAGCGTGTTAATGTCGATTTTATACAGTGGGCAGATTCGTTCAATGCCACCCAAATTACTTTCCGACAAAAAGAATAATATTGTCATCAGGCCATTAGCTTTTTGCCAGGAAGAAGACATTATCGAGTATGCAAAAGAACAGAATTTTCCGATTATTCCGTGTAATCTCTGCGGTACACAGGAAAATATGACGCGTCAGAAGGTCAAACAACTGATCGCTGATCTCGCCGCAGAAAACCCAAAAGTACCCAGCAACATCCTGGGCGCAATAGGAAACATCAAACCAAGTCAATTGATGGATGACAAATTATGGAATTTTACTGATCTCGAATCTCAACTGGAACAAAAATCTATATTTAACACAGTAGAGCAAATTAAAGCCTCAGTTGTTGATTTGGCTGTTTGAAAAGGGTAAGTTTAGCTACGTTATTAGCGACGTTAAAGGACAACGTAAAAAAACAAGCAAGTTCAGATTAAGTAGAAACTACAGAAACTACAATAGAAACTACATAAAGTGGACAGGGGGGCGATAATCAGAGCTATGAAGAATCCGACACAGATATCTGTATTAACAGACTTATTTTATTGGTCATTATGCCTGATCATTTTTTTGGCCATCGCAGGTTGTGGCAGCATATCAATTCAAAACAAGGATGAAGCGCTGGCTTTTCCGCCTAAAACGAGTAAATCCTCTAATCCCACTAATACACCTACGCTTGCGCCGAAACCGAAACCGAAACTGACACCTAAAGAACAAAAAAATACTGCTACAGTCAGCAAAAAAGAACAGAAAACCACAGAAAAAGACGTCAGCCTGGATGAAGCATCCAGTGCGGCAACAGAAGCGTTATTACTGACACCGGTCATTGCATTGGGTTCGTCTTCTTACAAACAAGGTACGCCAAAACAATCCAAAAAACGACCCAATGGTATCATCGATTTTTGTAAAGTGAAACCCTACACTAAATATAAAACGCAGGTAAAGAACGGTATTAAGGCTGCATGGGACGCGAAATTAGCAAACAAATACGGTGTCGGCTTTAGAAATAAAGCAGAATATAATAAGTGGAATAACACACAAAAAGATTTTTTTCTCTATATGTCCGAAGCTTGCAGCTCGTTTGCTGAGTGTGAAATAAATAGTAAGAAAAACAAAAAAAGGAATTCATGTAACATTCAACAAGCAACATTTGATGCCTGGCAAGACTCCGCCAAACGATTTGCCAAAGAAGTAGTAAAATTTAAAACTCAGCAACCCGCTGCACTTTGTGGTGTACAACCTGATAATGGCGATGTCAGCCTTTGTTTTAAACGACGCGCAAAACAAATCGACGACGCCTGTGACGGTGATGTTTGTAAAGAACTCAGTCAATGTTGGACCAGTATTGCAATGAAAGATGATGTCATTCGTCAAGCGGAGTCAAGCTGCCTATTTTCCGGTCAAAAATTATCGACATGCAGGGGTTACATTGAAGCGACGAAACACCGAAAAGAACATTTTGCAAGCTGTAATAAAATGCAAAATGACCTCGATTTAGCGCTTCAACCCTGATATTTAAAATATATATGCACCAACAACCTCTGCTTATTGCCAACTATTGCGCAAAAGAGCTAAGAAAAGGTTGAAATTTTGGCTGCCGGATAATATCTTCGGTTATAGGCCATTTGGAAAAAATGATATCTATGGAACCCACTGTTGTTAGCGCCCTGCATGGCGATTCTGACGCTACAAACTTAGCCGTTTTAGATCAGGCACGACTCATAAAAGAAATAAAAAAACGATTCAAGGCAAGAAATGCCGTTTTAGTGGCGCACTATTACACGGCACCTGAAATCCAGATACTCGCGGAAGAAACCGGTGGCTATGTTTCCGATTCACTCGACATGGCTCGATTTGGCCAATCTCACCCAGCAAAAACGCTTGTTGTCGCCGGTGTGCGTTTCATGGGCGAAACAGCGAAAATTTTAAATCCGGAAAAAACAGTTTTAATGCCCAATCTGGAGGCAACATGTTCACTGGATATTAGCTGCCCCGCTGAGGAATTCAGTCAATTTTGCGATCAACATCCCGACCGTATTGTTGTTGTTTATGCCAATACCAGCGCCGCCGTAAAAGCACGCGCAGATTGGGTCGTCACATCGGGTATTGCGTGTAAAACGGTTGAACACCTGGCAAGCCAGGGCAAGAAAATCCTTTGGGCGCCGGATAAGTATCTTGGGCAATATATAAAAAATGAAACCCGTGCCGACATGTTATTGTGGAATGGCAGTTGCATTGTTCATGAATGTTTTAAAGCAACCGAACTTAAAAAATTGATGGGAAAACATCCTGATGCGGCCGTTCTGGTTCACCCCGAATCACCTTCGGACGTTATCGCGCTGGCAAATATAGTTGGTTCAACGACAAAACTCATTGAGGCCGTGACAGAACTGAAAACGAATAAATTTATTGTCGCAACGGACAATGGTATTTTTCATAAAATGAAACAAATGGCGCCAAACAAAATATTTCTCGAAGCGCCCACATCAGGCTTAGGTGCGACATGCGAAAGCTGCGCGCATTGTAAATGGATGGCAATGAATGATTTGCAAAGTCTGGCGCATGCGCTTGATTCAAACCACAATGAAATACATATCGATGAAAAAATACGTACACAAGCATTAATACCACTAAAACGGATGCTTGATTTTTCGAAAACACTGAGAGTGAATGTTTTCGCCACTGGCAATGCCTAAACTCATTTTGAAACCATTTTGAAACAACGCGTTGTCCAATTCATTGCAGTATTTATTTTACATAACTCTCGAATCCTGTAGACGACTCATCCGCTTCCGTTCGCCTTAAGATTAATTTAATTTTTAGCACCAACTCACGCGTAATTTACGCTAGACTGTGTAACAAACATTAGCAGGAGTTAACGGGAAAAATGAGATCACGCCTAAAACTGATTGTTATTTTGATATCAATTGCGAATGGCTTTCTCTTTATTTTTCCAACAATATCCTTTGCCGACGAATTAATGTTACGCAAAGCTGAAACCGCCCTCGAATTAGACGATTATTCCCTGGCTGTGCGTATTTACAGAGAATTGTCCACGCAAAATAATGCCGTTGCTCAAGTCAATCTGGCTAATTTGTATGAGCAAGGTAAAGGTATCCAACAAAATTTCAAGGCCGCATTTTCGTTATATAGAAAAGCAGCGGATAACGGCTACCCCCCCGGAATAAATGAATTAGGTGTCGTTTACGAAAAAGGCCGCGGTATCCGCCGCAGCTATAAAGAAGCACTGAGGTTGTATAAAGCCGCCGAAAAAAAGGGAAACCTGGCCGCAATGAGCAACATCGGTAATTTGTATGAACAAGGTCTTGGGGTCAAGCGTGACTACAAAAAAGCGTTTTCTCAATATAAAAAAGCCGCCGATCAGAATTACACGCCTGCTCAATACGCAATTGGTTTTATGTATGAACAAGGTTTGGGCGTTAACCAGGATTTTCAACGCGCAATTGGGTGGTATGAATCTGCGGCAATTCAAAATAATACCACAGCGCAAAATATATTAGGTTTCATGTATCGGGAAGGTTATGGCATTCCCAAAAATAACATTACCAGCATCAAGTGGTATAAAAAATCCGCCGGTCAGGGCAACGCCGCCGGACAAAATGCATTGGCCTACATGTATCTGAATGGCCTTGGTGTTGGGCAAGATTACGCAAACGCTGAGCGCTGGTATCGCAAAGCTGCCAGACAAAATCAAGTTGATGCGCAATACAACCTTGGTTATATGTATGAAAAAGGGCTTGGAAGAGATAAGGATTTAAAAGAAGCCATCCAATGGTATGAAAAAGCAGCGACAGTTAATCAGGCTAATGCACAATTTCAGCTTGGTAAAATATTTGAAGCAGGGACAGGCGTTAAGCAAAACTTGAAAAAAGCCAGTAACTATTACAGATTGGCCGCTTTAGGCGGTCATTCTGAAGCGCAATATGCAATCGCTCGCCTTACTGAACAAGGTAAGGGGGTCAGAAAAAACCGTAAAACAGCGTTTAATTGGTATACTAAAGCAGCCGCTCAGGGCCATGTACTGGGACAAACTAATTTAGGCATCATGTATGAATTAGGCCACGGTGTAAAACAAAATTTTGTTCAAGCCTATATGTGGTATACGCTCTCCGCTAATCAAAAACTGACAAAAGCCACACGCCATAGAAAACAACTTGCAAAAAAAATGACACCCGCCCAAATTAAGCGTTCCGAGAAACTGGCAAGCAACTGGAACGTAAAAACCGTAAAATTAACTCAAGAGCGCATGCAGTTAATCGTTTCCAATTGAACAATTTCAAGTAAAATCACGATTGCATTCACGCTAACTCAACGACAACGTTCACATTTTTTTTAATACCCGTAGCCTTTGGGATTTAGGTGTAAATGTGGCGTTAGACCTGCTCACGACAGAACCGGACGCAGACATTCCCAAATAGACTAAACGTACACCCATTTTCTTTATTAAATTGAGTTCATTGGTTGTGATCCTTATTGCGGCCCTGGTTTAATTGTTTGTTTATACGCTTGGTTTTATCCGAACGATTCGGATGGCCACCCGGAAGACAAAGCACTGCCCGATTACCACCGACATGAAGCGGATAGACAGTATTTTCCAATTCAAGTAACACTTTATAACCCGCCGTAATGACCTGTGCATACATCATTCCTCGCTGAGGGCACCCCAGACTGCTGTCCGGCCACTGTACGCTTGTCACCGCCTTGACAGAGAGTTGTGCGCCATCAACAGAGAGAGATTGGCTGAGCGTCTGTTTCGCTTTAACTACGGCTTGCTCACTACTCATTGTCATCGTCGAACCCAACACCGCAGTTAATATCATTGGAAGTAGAAAATGAATTATGTTCATAACGTAATAATTTTACTCTCACGGGTTCAATCTGTCTAAATTCAATAGCGCATTATTTTGCCACTATAAATTTTGCCACTATAATAAACAAGTTGGGTCATTTCTCTGAACTACAGATAAGCCCATGATAATCCGACAGTTATTCATTATAAGAAAATATCGATCAAAACTCATCAAAACTATACTGTAACACTATGTTTTTATTAATTATAATTATTCTTCATATGCATATAATAAACAATGCTATTTCATTTTAATTGGTGTAGAATTTCCTTTATTAGGCAAGGGCTATTGATAGACGTCTCGATAAAAGTTGAAGCCAAGAATAAGAATAATGAAAAACACATAAAACAATAGATTTATACAATACGATAAAGTTCCAGGTTTTCGATTGGGGGAATCAATTACATTCTTATAGCTAAATTGTGGGAGTCTTAAACATGAACAAAGAGTTAATGTATATTTTTAACAAGCGCGATCTATGGATAAGTAGTTCTATTATCTTCGGTATATTGGCCAGCGTAATCGCAATTTTAGTACCGATTACAAGCGGTAACGAACTTGTACCCCACAGTGTTCTTTTTTCCGCCATAGGTGCATGTTTATTATTAATGGTCATCTCGCTGGCTCGTTGGCACAGTTGGAATAAACGGGCTCTCGAAGGCATTGGTACCAGAGACTGGATGCGTTCCTCTATCTAATCTAACTCTATCTGTCTAATCAGAAGTTTTATATAACAAGTAGGCCGATGAAATCATCGGCTTTTTAACAAAATATATCGCTACTTTTGCAGTACTGCGCGACCATTCAATTCCAGGTCATTTTTATGCTCTCCCAGTCGCAATAAACTCGGCAATAAAATCAAGGTAAAAATTGTACTCAGCGTCATACCGCCAATGATCACTGCGGCCAAACCGCGATAAAGCTCGGTTCCCGCACCCGACATTAACAGCAATGGCAGCATACCGAAAATACTGGTTAAGGTACTCATCAAAATAGGTCGCAAGCGCATTCGCACGGCCTGATGCACTGCGTCACGACGCGCGACACCTTCTCTTTCGGCGATACGCGTTTGGTGAACAAGTAATATGGCATTATTTACGACTAACCCCAACAAGATAATAAAACCGATCATGGTTAACAAATCCAGGGATTGGGGTGAAATTAAATTCAGCAATTGGATCGCTAACACCCCGCCTACCGTCGCTAGCGGGATTGCCAGTATCACCAATAAGCTATCCATAAATGAACGAAACAATGCACTCATTAGTAAATAAAGGATGACAATCGCAAGCAAAAAGGTGCCGCCCATACTCACCAATGCCGCTTGCAGTTTATCTGCCGTGCCACTGTAACTAATTTCCCCGTCTTCAGGTAACATTTTTAATAACGCAGGCGTCACTTCATTTTTGATTATATCCAATGCCACTTCAATCGGCATACCTTCCGGTGGCGTCACTTGTAATGTGACCGTTCGACGACGGTTAATACGCCGTAATTCATCCGGCCCGGCAGTACGCACAACGTTGACTAATTCGCTTAAAGGCACAACCCCGCCTGCAGGCGTCGCTAATGGAATACTTTGCAAATCTTCAGGATAAATCCAAGGCTGGCTGCGCAAAATAATGTCCAGTCTTTCTTCACCATCAAAATAATCACCGACATACAGACCATCTCCGACCGCCCTGACAATGCCTGACATAATGCTACGATTCCATCCTACTTCTGATATTCGCCGTTCATTGGGCACTAATTGCAGCTCCGGTTCTGACAAATCCAGGCCTGGGAACGGTCGTATTTTTCTTGTTTGTAACTTATCGATAATCATGCCGTAACCTGCTTGCGCGACACGCAGCAACGATTCGACATTACGTCCTTGAATATTCACATCAATTGTATTGCCAGTACCAAACCCGCCAAATAGAGACGTACGTTTAGCAAAAGCAAATGTACCCGGAAAACCCTGAACGGCGGAGTTAATTAACGGAACAAGCATATCGGTTTCCAAAGGGTCTTTTGTGCGCGCGCCCATGAATGCACCCCTGCCAAATGCAACAAAAAAATAATCGTTAACATGGGGTTTCTTTTCGCCATTGATATATGGCTTCATCCGATCCGCGATAACCTGTCCCATTTCCTTTTCAATAAAATCAATATTGGCACCGGGGGGCGGCAAAATAAATGCAAATACCAGATTCCTGTTACCCTGCGGTAAATACCCGGTGGGCGGTGTTAACCAGACAGCAAGCAATAAAGGGATGGAAATTAAAGCGCCAATCCACATATAGCGTAATTTTGCAGTACGCGTGACATGCATAATTTTCTCACTGATGCTGTCCCACCAGACGGAATGAGGATCCTGTTGTACCCTGCCTGACAACCACTGCTGCGCGGCTGTCGGTAACACACTGACTGCCGCTAACAAAGAAAAGCTAATGGCCACTGCAATGGTTAGTGCAAGATCGGCGAATAGCTGCCCGCTTTCATCCTGGAGAAAAACCACAGGTAAGAAAATAGCAACCGTCGTTGCTGTCGACGCAAACAGTGCACCCCAGACCTGGGTGGTACCGTGCAACGCTGCGCTCGATGCATCTTCACCCTTTTCACGCAAACGCACGATGTTCTCCAATACAATAATGGCGGCATCGAGAACCATACCCACGGCAAACGCCAATCCCGCCAGTGAAATAACGTTTAACGTGCGCCCCGCCGCATCAAGCAAAATGAAACTGGTGATAACCGAAACCGGAATAGCAATAGCCACCATTAATGTTGCACGGAAGCGCCGCAAAAACCACCACAATACACCTATCGCCAACGTAATGCCTAACGCCAGATTTGTACGCACCATTGAAATTGAACGATCAATATAGACCGTTTCGTCGTAAACCTGTTGCAGCGACAAACCCGCCCGTTTTAAAGGCCCCTCGCGCAATTCGGTGACCGCCTGATGTAACCCGTCCATGACATCGAGCACATTAACGCCAGTCTCGCGATGCGCATTCATGGCCATTGCCGATTCGCTGTTTTGTATAACGAAGCTGCTACGATCAACGTACTTCACGTCAATGTCGGCAACATCCCGCAATAGAACAGGTTTGCCGTCACGCCATTCCAATATCATGTCTTTGAGTTCGTCTATATCGTACTTACCTGCAAAACGGATTGTATAACGTCGTTTTCCAACATAAGTATCACCCGCAGATACATCCTTACCCCCTCCTGCCAATGCGATGGCAACGGGCAACTGCACACCTAAACTGGCCGCTTTATAGGGATCAAATGTGATACGCACTTCGCGCTCGCGACCACCACGTACTTCAGATAGCGCAACGCCGGGCACGCGCTCAAAGCGCGTTTGCACGACTTCCTCTAGAAAATTCTGGTAAGTGGCTATGTTACGATTGTTACCTTCCAAAGGCTTAATGATGAACCAGGCAATGGGTCGACTGTCACCGCCAACGGTGCTGATAATGGGTTCTTCTGCATCATCGGGATAACGGGGAACCCGGTTTAACCGATTCAATACCTCTAATAAGCCACGTTGCAGGTCGGCGCCAACCGCAAAGGTGATTGTTACTTCGCCCTGTCCGCGTTTTGCTTTGGTTAATAGTTCAA
>CAZWBV010000018.1:0-3072 GCA_964632225.1 uncultured Gammaproteobacteria bacterium
GGTAAGAAATGCAACGTAGCGACCATCACGGCTTATCGCCTTTAACCCGGCCAAAAAGATCTGTGTATCGACGACAATACTTTGTTCTGTCGCGATTTCGTAACGCACTAATTGCACATTATTTGCACTGGCAGGCAAAAGAAGAAAAGCAATAAATTTTCCATCTCCGCTAATGACAGGGCTTCCCCCTTCGCCAATCAATTTATTAGTATCAGTAGCAACATCATATAAATAGACACGCTCCACACTGATGTTCGTGTCGTTTGAAAGCAGCGCCTCGTTCAACGATATCACAACACGTTGACCGTTATCGGCGATCTGTGGCCAAGTATTTATGGGCTGTGATATTTGCCCACCGCTGTCCGTTTCACTAATGCGTGTTACACCGCCTGTTTGTGTATTTTTGATAAAAACATCGGTCACCTCATTGGTATCAGCGGAAACAAGGTTGCTGGCATCTGAAGTAAACACCACATATACGCCATCAGCGCTGCTGCCGGCAACGTTGACATCCAGGTCTGCTAACTCCCCACTACCCCGCGTATGCAGATTCGTTATCTCGCCTGAAATCAAATCCCGAGAGAAGACATCTCTCGCATTATTGCTGTCATTTTGCGATAGATTGGTGGAACTTGCGGTAAACAATACCTTTTTATTGTCGTTAGAAAAAGCAAACCAGGGATCAACATTGGAGGGCAAGTCGCCTGCATCACCTGCATTGGTCACATCCACCTGTATAGGCTGATCGAAGATCCGCGCAGTAAGGGGACCGATTGGCGTCAACCTTAAATTAACACGTTGGCTGCTGTTCGGGCTCAATGGCTCGACGAACGTCTCGCCTTGAAAAAGTGCAACGTTACCCGCGTAAGCCGTACCTGTTACCCTTAATTCAACCCCGGCAGGCACTTGTACTGACAACGCACCTAGTAAAAAAATGTCGCCGCTGCCTAACACTTTTTCGCCTTGTAAAATGGAGACATCAAGACGCGAAACCACCAAAGGAAGCCCCGAAATCGCGCTGCGGGTTGCGAGTGAAGCAATCCGGTTATTATTGCTATTTGTCGATACCGTGATGGTTGCCAGGCCCTCCCCGGCAGAAGTACCTTCGTTGCTATCCCTGTCGCAAGCCGCTAACGTGAATACGAGACAAACTATCGCGAATAGAAAAACATAATGACATAACTTGTACTTTATATTTATAATGCGACTCAAGCTCAACATGCGATTCTCTCCCGGCAATCTTACGTCTACTTGATGAAAGCGAAAGCCCATTTATAGCTCCATTCGAAAGCCAAAATTCAATGATGTTTCATCAAAATTATCCAGCAATTGCAATGTTTTAATTTGCGCAAAGCCGCTGATCCCGCGTGCAAACGTCACGGATGCACCGACAGCGAAATCCACATAAAAATTATCACGGTCTTGGATATCAAACGAAAAACGTGTACCAGCCGGATCATTGACAAAACCGGCTCTAATCCGCTCTCCGTCATTCTCTACTTCATATAATAAAAATAAAGACACTAGCGGTGAAACTACACCCCAATTAACGCTGATAGGCCGGGTGATTTGTCCTCCAAAGTTGAGTGTCAAACGGTCGATCGATTGGCCGGATACGGACAGGGATAGACCGCCCGCGCCCGACTCGGTAAATCCGTCGATATTGGCGCGTGAATAGCTTAGGCCGGCCAATGCCGTGCCTTGTAACACCTTGGGCAATTGAAATGCATACCCGCCTCCGACACTGAAACCGAATTGATTTGCATCGGTGCTGCTTGAGGCGATTCCTGAAACGGTTGTACTCCCTACTGTAAATTGAATGCGCCTTTCTAAATCATATTTTCCTTGACCAACGTGGAAAGTGCCTTCTATATGCCACTGATCTTTTACATAATAGGTACCGTATAACGTGATATTAAAACTATCACCGTCCAGGCTGCCGACATTATTATTGAGATCCGCGTCTGACTGAGCCAGGTTTAAGGCGACCCCGGCGAAAAGCTGATCCATAAAACGGTAATCGACCCCACCACCGATGCCCTGTACATCACTGTCGAAACCCATTTCGGTATTGGTTCTGGCTTGTTTTGCGCTGGTAAAATTGCCACTGGCGAACCAACCTAAGCGAGACACAAACGACGCTGCCGGTTGCTCACCACCACCACCGCCACGCAGTGTAGATCTCGGCGGTCGCCGAAGCATTAAAAAAGGAAGAGGCTGCCCATCTAACTTCAGCGTCAAGCCTGCCAGTGATGACGTGATTCCATGACGCAGCGCAGATAAACGGGAACCGATGCCACTCACATCAGGTGCGATATTCATTCTATTGGTCGAGTTGGTTACCGCAGTGGATGCACGCGACGAAATCGCCTCCAATGCTGTGTCTTGTTCTGCTTGATTGGTGCTGTTCTGTATCGCGTCACAGGTAATCGCAAGTTCTGTCTGACTTCGCGTTGGGTTATTTATAGTAGAAACAGCGGTGCATATGCTGGGTATCGCGGCAGAAAGTGCGGTTTCAGGTGTCGCGGCAAAAAACGGCGTGGCGAGATCTAAATCAAGATCAATCACTAAAGCGGCACGGGCAGGTGTTGAGCAAAAGACAAATGAAACAACTGAAAATACAACCGCGATTAGACTCGTTCTATTTATACAACAGACATTGGTCTGCTGAATTTGGCTGCCGGGGCCGTGTAGCGAGCTGTGTGGCGAACTGTATCGCGAATAGAGTGGCATCGTCTCCCTGCCTTATTATTGTAATATCGCAAGGCAAACAGTCTACCATAATTGTTTTTATTTGTTAATTATGATTTTTCCTCGGTTTGAAAATCACTGCAGATAAGGATCACCGTTAAACTGAATAAACAGCGAATCAGGACATATTAAGCGACAATATGTAGGGTCTTTAATTCAGGATCTTTAATTCACAGACGCGAACCACCGAAAACGTAATTACAGTATCGAAGCCGTGTTTTCCTGAGAATAGGCTTTCGATGCGATCTGTCCTTTACACAGGTTGTTGCGTTCCTTTACCAGTGATCGTTTACTTTCTTCACTGATTTGAATGACTTGTTC
>CAZWBV010000018.1:3082-11256 GCA_964632225.1 uncultured Gammaproteobacteria bacterium
GCGTCATCAGCCGATATCGGTGCAGTGAAAAATTGATCTAATTGATGGCGGCGCTGTAATTCTAGCGCAGTGAGATTTTCCCAATCTTCATTTTTTGCCGATGTTAGCATTGATTCGGTCAGGTTCACTATAAAACTAAGATGTTCCTTGCGCGAAATAAATTTATCCTGATTGCCTGTGTGATGATTCGAATTCATAGAATTAAGCCGATATTTCACCAATAGTGCTTATGTTTTCCATTTTCTGACTGTTGTCTTGCTCCCGACTATCGACTTGATCTTCTATCGCATCCCAACCACTCTTTATTTCCAATAACAAACCCATTATTTCATCGAGGTATTCGACTTTGTTTTCAAGGTTAGCCTGTAGCAACCTGCGTTCAATATAGTCATAAAGAGCTTCCAGATTTTGTGCGATCTCGCCACCTTTTTCTGCATCCAGACTCACGCGCAACCCGCTTACAATCGAAATCGCCCAGCTTATGTGCGCGCCTTTTTCTGCGATGTTTCCATTGATCATGTAGTTTTTTGCGAAATTTATTTTTTCCAGCGCGCCTTCCATCAACATCTGGATTAAACGATGCGGGCTTGCTATTTCAACATTTGTTTGTGTTTTGACCTGGCCGTAGGTTTGTTCCAGTTTAGATTTCATTTGACTCACTGTTCGTCTCCATATTATTTATTATTAAATAATCATCAAAATTTCCAGAGCACATCACTTAATACTATTTATTTCTATTTGATCCAATCGTAGGTAACGAAGCCAACTGCTGCGTTAAAAAATTACTGGTTTGCTGCAATTGTGCAACCAATATATCTAACGCACCAAAGCGCGCGACTAAGCGCTTCTCAAACGAAGCCAAATGAAGATTCAGTGCTTCGCGTTGTTCATTTATTTCATCTACACCTGCGCTGAATCCTGTTGTACGAGTTTCGATAATGCCACCCGATCCCAGGAACGTATTTATCAAGTCATTTAACTGCGAAGCTAACCCGTTAGTAAAATTTACAGAGCCTCTATCGCCGATTCCACCCTGGATTTGTAATTGCAGACCTGTTGCATCACCTGTGCCTGTTAATTTTTGGCCAATACCTGTCGCGACCACGCCGCCAATCGTTCCGGCTACATCCAAACCATCAGTACCTGCACCGAGAGCCAAGCCTAAATCAGTCGCATTCTCTATTGAACTAAGTTCAACAGTCGATGCACTTCCATAAGTGCTAGATGCGATGACTAAAGTTGAACCATTGAGTGAAACAACGACCGATTTACCTGCCGCCACTAAAGCAGAATCCGCATTGATTTGACTTTGTATTTCGGCCGCTAAATCATTATTCGTATATGTACTATTAGTTAGAGTAATGGTACCTGATTGAACACCATCGACTTTGACAGACAGGTTATCATTTCCACTGCCTATCGTTAAATTTGTTATGGCAGACCCGGACGCAGCTACGCCCTGAGTTGCTGGTTGCGTAATATTTACCGCGAAATTACCGACTAGTGTATTATTCGTTGAACCGACATACTTTATTAACGAATCCGTTGGAACACCAATATTCACAAATAAGTTACTGACTTCATCAAAATTAGTGTCAATGGCGGATTGCAGTTTAGCCTCATCTAAGGATAAAGTACCATCGCTGGTTGTCCGTATGCCAAAATCGAGTACTGATTGAATAGACCCACTCAAACCAGAAACAGTGCCAGTAACAAGTTGTCTAATCTGGTTTTCGATACTGCGTACGCTAGCGTCTCCAGTAAAAATACCGGCTTTATCGGCATTCACATCAACATTAGTCAAAGAATTTAATATGCTGGTTAATTCATTAAAACCTTTAACAAAATTTTCTATTGCCAATTTTGAGCTCGCTGTATTATTCGAAACTGCTACGCCGACAGACACACCTGGAGACGATTTTTGAACCAGGTTAAGCGTAACCCCTTCAATCGCACCAATCAGCGTATTAGATGCGCTAGTTACGGAAATACCGTTTATTATGGCGCTTGCATCATTTGCATCAACCGTGTTCTCCATGTTAGTAACGGTCGTGTTAAAAACCAAACGCGATAAACCTGTCATGTCCGTATTGTCAGCAGGCGTTCCTGTGCCTTCATCTACGCTGATTTGTATGCCGTTTACCTTTCCAGTATCCTTTGAGGTTATAATAAGCTGCAGGTCTGAACCATTATCGATTATACTCGCCGACACGTCACCATTCGCATTATTGATTGCATCACGCAAGCCTTGTAGAGAGTTATTGGAAGAATCGATAGTAATATTAATTGAAGGTTTTTCAGCATTTGGACTAAAATTAGTAACCGTGTCTCCAGAATATGTAAACGAGCCAAAACTAATCGTCAATGTACCCGTACCCACTGCGTCCGTAACATCAGTAAACTGCCCGGCCGATGTCGCCAACGAGTGTGGTTTCGCAACACTTGTCACTTCTACATTATAGTTCCCCGGGATCGCTGATGATGTCGCCGAAACGGTAAACAAGTCTGTTGCACTGGATGTACTTATCGACTTTTGTTGAAATGTAGATAACTGAGTAAGACTTGCAATCGAGGATTGGAAAGCAGACAAACTGCCTTTTAATGATCCAAATCCAGTAATTTTTGTTTGTATGTTTGCTTCAGTTCGATCCAGGCGGGTAGCGGTGGGAACACCTTCCGCCGCAACCAGCTTGTCAACCAAACTGGAGAGATCTAATCCTGAGCCAATGCCCAATGAAGATACGTTTACCATAGCTTGCAATACACTTTGTAATATATGGTCATACTTCTTCCTGCAAAAGCAACCCTTTGCTTTCCTGTAGGTATCTGGCTAGCTCCACTACTTCCTCCGAAGGCAACTGTCTTACTACTTCTTCTGTATCCTTATTAACAACTTTGATGATGACAATATCTAATTCCTCATCAAAGCTAAAATTAATATTACGCCCTGTTGCCGCCACCTGGTCTTTGATTTCAATTATGGCCTGATTTATATCATCTTTTGATACTTTTTTCTCTGTATTATCTGTGTTCTCTTGTGCCTTCGCTCTATTATCCGCCACGTCTGTCTTCTGTGTATTTGCTGCTGGTGCAACAACACCATTTGACGTCGTTTGAGAAACACTTGTCAAACGCAAATCAGTTGTTGATAGTTGCGTTGATAGCTGTGTTGATAGTTCCGAAGTCATGGTAAATACCTCACTCTAAAATCGCGCCCGGTAATCTATGCCGGGCGCTTTTTAGCACTACTATTTCTTACTGGTGTTACTGTAACAAGCTCAACGCTAACTGTGGTAACGCGTTGGCTTGTGCCAAAATTGAAACGCCCGCTTGTTGCAGGATCTGGTTACGTGTCAATGCCGCAGTTTCCTCAGCAAAGTCAGTATCACGAATACGTGAACGCGCAGAGCTCAAGTTTTCAACCGATGTTAAAATGCTGGATACAATGGAATCAAAACGATTTTGAATAGCACCGAGTGATGCACGGCTGCTGTTAATCGTCGTCAAAGCAGCATCGACTGAAATAATTGCAGCGTTAGCATCGGCTACAGTGTTGAGAGTTGTATTGGCAATAGTGGTACCTGTCACTGCAATAGCTTGGACAACTGCCGACAATCCTGCACTAGCTGGCGCTGTACCCGCGACAGTAATTACCGAGCTTGAAGTCAAGGTCAAAGCACCATAGTCAGCTGATGAACCTGTCGCCGTAGTTGTACCAAGGTTGGCAAAACCATCACCTGTCAACGCAGGTGAGCCACCTGTACCGATAGTACGGGTCTCCGTTGTATTCAAGGTACTGCCATCGGTCTTAGAAAAAGTCAAGTCATTGCCCGCAACTGTACCTGTAACAGTCACACCAGCTGCGGTCAGGGCGGCCTGTATTGAGGCTGTATCTAGCGCTGCCTGAACATCTGCAGCTGTTACTGTGACAGCAGGGTTACCGCTGGTGGTACCGTCACCAATATTAGTCACATTGAGAACACTAACGCCTTCAACTGTTAAGTCGTAAGCACCATCGTCACCCGTTGCAGGATCAGAAACGGTAGCAAAAGCCCCTAAAGCAAAAGTAGAAGCCGCAATGGTAACAGAAACATTAGAATCCGCAGCTGTAATAGCAGCAGCAATGTCACCAGCCAACGAACCATTCGCACCCGGATCTGTAATTGCAGCGACCGCATTGCCGTTAATCAACAATTCTCCGGTACCCAGCGCAGATAATGTATTCGCACCCACAACCGTAGAAAGGTTTGCCTGACCGATAGCCGCAGTACGCGCACTGCCAATCGTAGAAATAGTCACCGTCTCACCTGCATTTGCACCGACCTGGAATTGTTGCGAAGCGAAATTACCGTTTAACAGGTTCACACCATTAAATGCGCTGGTTGACGCAACACGATCAATTTCAGAAATTAGCTCAGCAACTTCTAACTGCAACGCAGCCCGATCAGATGCAGAGTTCGTCGCATTGGCAGACTGTACAGCCAGTTCACGAATACGTTGTAAGTTATTAGTAATTTGAGCGAGATCACCTTCAGCGGTTTGTGATAAAGAAATGCCGTCACTGGCGTTACGCGCAGCCTGATTCAAACCCCGAATCTGTGCCGTAAAACGTTCTGAAATAGCAAGACCCGCCGCGTCATCCCGGGCAGAGTTAATACGCAGACCGGAAGACAAACGTTGTAACGAGACAGATAACGCATTTTGTGAATTGTTTAAATTTCGTTGCGTATTCAACGATGCAACATTAGTAGTAATGATTTGTGCCATTTTATATACTCCTAAAGACCACAGAATAAATAACTGGAATATCTGTAGCTCAGGTTAATACTTAGCGGATATACCTGCAAAGTGAAGTATTCACCGCTCCCGTGTTGGATATCGTCCTTTAATTTCTATTCTTTAACCTAAATCATTCAGTTTACGGTCAGCTGTATTCGTTATTGTTTTAATTTATTGGTAACAATTACAAGAAGTTAAACTACAAGAAGTTAAACTACAAAAAATTAAATAAAGATAAGCCTTGTATACGAATATAGGACTGCTGAGCGGCCTGTAATCCAACCAGTTGCAAGTTGAGACGGGTGGTGGCTTCGGCGAAGTCGAGATCCTGTATTAATGATAAGGAGGTTTGAGTTTGCAGGATAAAAAACTCGTTACTTTCTCTCTGACTGTCAATATTATTCAACCTTGCGCCAACACGCGCACGTATATTGATAATATTTTCCATGCCTTGATCCATTGCCACCAGACCACGGTTCAGTTCATTGCGGAGATTCGCTGTTCCGGCAGGATTAGTCACGTTGATTTCCAGCACATCGATAATATTTTTTACGGTTTGAAAAATATCCTGATTGGCGCTGGGTGTGATCACAAACGTATCACCATTGGCGGGTGACCCTGAAACAGAGGTTTGCACGCCTACCGCACTCAAATCGATCGTTGCACCATCCTGATACGCAGTTGGCCCGGCAATCACCGCAGCAGCGCCATCGGTCACGGTATAGGTGAAGCTACCCGGTGTGGGCTCTGTAAAGGTTAACGTATAGGTATCGGGGAGAAAATTACCCACGCGTGTTCCTGGATTAATGACAGCAGCCCCGGTATTCGCACCTGCATTGATGACAAACGTACCGTTACCATTGCGAATAGCACGAAACACTTCTGTGCCGGAATCACCATCTGCAATTTGTCGCGTAGCACCTACTTGTATCTGTCGTTGACCATCATCTCCCGCATAGGTAAACGTGTTGCTAACCGCATCAAATACAAACGGCTGCGCACTACCTTGAAAGCCCGAGAATAAAAAATCATTATTGCTGTCTTTTGTATTGGCTAATGCAAGCAGTTCTTCCAGTTTTTGCCGTAATTCAGTTACAATCGACGCCCGGTCTTCATTTGATTGAATGGTATTACTCGCTTGCACCGTTAATTGACGTACACCTTGCAAGATATTGGTAATACCACTTAACGTCCCTTCTTCCTGTTGCAAACGTGCATTCGCCGCGTCCGCGTTTTTCTGAAACTGTTCGGTTTGCTTAATTGTTTGCGTCAGATCCAGTATCCTCGCCGCTGCAACCGGATCATCCGCCGCTGTGATAACTTTTTTCCCGATCGCAAGTTGTAGCTGCGTTTTACTTAATTTCGCCTGCTGGTCTAACATGGCGTTGACCGCTGTTTGGCTTAATTGACTGGTTGAGATACGCATAATTACCTCCCAATTGCGTTAAGTAGCGTCTGAAAAATAGTATTTACCGTTGTGATCACTTGCGCCGAGGCCTGGTAGGCCTGCTGAAATTTAATTAAATTTGCAGCTTCTTCATCCAGATTCACACCGGAAACACTTTCCCTGGCCGCGATAGACTGATTTAGCAAAATTTCCTGCGCGCTACGGTTAATACCGGCTTGATTGGTCTGTGTTCCGACACCTGCAACTAGCTGACTGTAAGCAGACTGAAGATCGGTAATACCGTTAATGGTTTGCTGCGTTTGTGTTGCTGATAATAATAACGCATTCCGGTTATCACTGATGCCGCCAACGTTTGACTCGACAGTAAACACATCGCCTGCTTGCGGCGACCCGGTGATTTGTGTGGTAAATCCATTAAAGGTAATATTACCACCAGAGACAAAACCTACACCGACGGGATCACCGGTACCTACACCGACGACATTAAATGTCGTCGGGGGCGTATTAAATGTAATGGTGACACTTTGTTGTAAATTCACATCCGTCGGTGGCGGTGCGTTGACAACAGGTTGGTTAATCGTGGCGTTACCCAGATTACCAATGCTGGATGACGCCCGCACCGGTGCAGCAGCGCCAATTTGTTCAGCCGTGTTAATTTGCAGCGCAATATTTTCTGCAGCATTAAACGTCGGTCTAATTAAAATACTGTCACCCGCATTCATTGCACCCGCCGCGATATCAAAGGTTACGCCGTCCACGGTGGTCGGTGTCGGAAAACCAGCAAGCGTCGTGCCTGCATTTGTTTTCGTATTTGTCAATGTATAATTGGTGCCATCAAAACGCAGTAGATAATCATTCGCAGTCAGCGCAGCGGAATCCGTAATGGCCACCGTCAACGACGCATTGCCAGCATTGTTCTTGCTTGGCAATGCCAGTGGACTGGTCGCGGCGATATCATTGAAAAATAAACCACCGAGTTGCCCGTTGAGATCCTGACCCAATTGATGTTGCGCATTAAATGTATCTGCTAATGCAATTGCAATCTGCCCGAGGTTGTTGACCATTGGCTCAAGTATATCCTGTCGAAATGCCAATACACCGCCAATCAGCCCGCCGCTAATGTTATTGGTAATATTAAGTGCACCACTCACTGGCGTAATGAGTGCAATTTCCAAACTGGTTGGATCAAATTCGCTACCCGTCGTCGCCATTTGGTTGGCTACATTGCCAACAACCAGGCCAACGCCATTGCCAACAAACACATTCATGTCACCGGAAGCCTGTGTCACTGCGGTCACCGATACAAATTCGGATAACTGGCGCACCAACTCATCGCGTTGGTCCAGTAAATCATTGGGTGATTTCCCCCCTGCTACACCCCTCGCATTGGCAATATCCTGATTTAATTTCGCTATCGAACTGGTCAGACTGTTTATCGACGTAACGGCATTGGATATTTGAGAGTTAACGCCATCGCCCAGGTCTTTTACACGATTATTTAGAAAATCGAAACGGGATGTTAAAGATCGCGCCTCATCCAGCATGACCTGTCGAGCCGGAATCGATGCAGGATCGTCTGCAACGCCTTGAGTGGCATCGAAAAAACGTTGTAGCGCCGGTGACAGTCCGGTGTTGGGATTAGCGAGCAAGTTATCCACTTGTTTTGCAAATTCATAAAAACTGCCTAGCTGTACATTCAGTGAGGTATTAATACGCAACTGGTCAACCGCAAATTGATCGAATGACCGGGTAATCGCGTCGGCTGTAACGCCATTTCCAATAAAAACGTTGCCAATATCGGAAGAAGGCCGGGTGGCAAATTCGACGCGCTGACGGCTGTATCCTGGCGTATTAACATTGGCTATATTATTACTGACGGTCGTCAGTGCTCTTTGATTCGCTAACAAACCCGATACGGCTGTTCCTAATATGTTACCATCTGCCATTATATACTCCGGTACTCAACGCGGTACTTACTATACGCACG
>CAZWBV010000018.1:11356-17781 GCA_964632225.1 uncultured Gammaproteobacteria bacterium
TATACGCACGGTATTCAACAGAAAATATCGACAATCTGCTCTGCATCTTATTTTATTCGTCCAATTTTATTATATCTTTATATCTAAAACATTCTTAAAAGCGCATTTTTCATTTCGGGCCCCTTTAATACCCGAATTACTTTCTCGGCGTATAACGGATCTGTGGCGTAACCCGATTTATGTAATTCCGTTATAAAATCTTTATTATCATCAACAACCTGCATTGCATTTTGATAACGTGGTTCATTACTGATAAAATTGATAAAATCCTGAAAACTCTCTTCAAATGAATGGTAAGAACGAAAGTTTGCTTTTTGTTTATCCGCGACGCCCTCTTTATATTCCACTGTCGTTTTGGTAATACGCTCACCATCCCAACGGTGGTCGGCCTTTATATTGAATAAATTAAAACTGCTTTTTCCATTGGCGTGTTTTGATACTGCGTTACCCCATCCCGTTTCCAATGCAGCCTGAGCAAGCAATATTTGTGGTGAAATACCACTTTGCTCACTCACTTTTTTTGCCAATGGCCAAAGTGTCTCGACAAATTCTGTTGGTGAATTAAATTGATTTTTTGTAATTTTGTTTTCAGAAACAGGCTTTTCGCTGTTCGCCGCAGTAATTTTATTTAAATGTGAAAAATTCTGCACGACCAGGTCTTTAGTCTGTTTTCTGTCCTCGGACAATGCAAAAACGGCTTTCGATCCAGCGTCAATATGATCTCGTTGATTCGTGCCATTAAGCTGCTGCATAATCACGTCTGATAAACCAATGCCCTTACCCCTGGACAAATGAATGGCCATTTGATTATCAAACATGTCCTGATAAGCGTCCATTTGTTGACTACCAAACATTTCATCTCCAAAGCTTGCATCGCGCATACTTTTAAGCATCATTTTTACAAATAATGATTCAAATTGTTGTGCAACTTCTTTTGTCGCGCCACTGGCATTTTCACGAGCAGCGCGTTTTAATTTCTGCAGCCCTTGAAAGTCAGTATATATTTCAGGTGAAATTGTCGCGTTGCTCATAATTTTGAATGACAGTTTAGAATCACAACCTTAAATTACAACTTTATATTACGATAAGCTCAGCTTGCAGTGCACCCGCCTCTTTGAGCGCCTCGAGTATCGCGATTAAATCGCCAGGCGCTGCGCCAACCTGATTGACCGCCGCGACGATATCATTTAATGCGACGCCTGGTTCAAACAAAAACATGCGGCCACCTGTTTCGGTTACTTTAATATCACTGGTCGGCACAACAACAGTATCACCTTGTGAAAAAGCCGCTGGTTGACTGACGATTGCGCGTTCGGTGATCGTCACAGTCAAGCTGCCATGGGTCACTGCTGCGGGTGATACAGAAACATTTTTCCCAATAACAATGGTACCCGTTCTGGAATTGACTATAATTTTTGCCGCTGCTTCACCCAGTTTTAGCTCAATATTTTCGATGACTGAAACAAATGCAACACGCTTTGGTATTTCGCGCGGTGCACTGACGCTTACCGAAGAAGCGTCAATCGCATAAGCTGTTCCATCGCCAATAGTCCTATTTACCGCATCGACAAGATTTTTCGCAGTGGTAAAATCCGCTTTATGCAAATGAAAAATAACCGTGTTTCCCATACCAAATGACGAAGGGACTTCCCGCTCTACCATCGCGCCTCCCGGTATTCGACCAACACTGGGTACGTTTAGCGTTATACGGGACCCATCATTTCCTGAAACACCAAACCCGCCGACCACCACATTACCCTGTGCGATCGCATATATATTTCCGTCGATTCCTTTCAAAGGCGCCATTAACAACGTACCGCCGCGCAAACTTTTTGCGTTACCAATGGACGATACTGTCAAGTCTATTGTCTGACCTCGCTTTGAAAAAGGCGGCAAATTTGCGTGTAAAGTAACTGCGGCGACATTCTTCAGTTGCGGTCTCGCATTCGGTGGAATGGTGACACCAAATTGCGACAGCATGCTTTTTATGCTTTGTATAGTAAAGGGTGTTTGACTTGTTTGATCACCGGTTCCGTCCAGACCCACAACCAAACCATAACCAACCAAAGGGTTACTTCGCACACCAGCAATCGTCGTCACATCTTTGATGCGTTGCGCAGACAGCGGCATCGCCACAATAAACAAAAGTGTTGCCAGGGTCAGTTTCACTGCCACTTTTTTTATATTAGAAAGTTTAATATTAGAAAGTTTCATATTAGAAAGGCCACCAGCCGCTATTGAAAAACCGTGTTAACCAACCCGGGTTATTCGCATCCGCCAATACACCTTCGCCAGCATATTTAATGCGTGCACTGGCCACCTGAGTAGACAACACGGTGTTATCCGTGCTGACATCCGCTGCGCGAATAATGCCAGAAAATTGAATGCGTTCACTTCCCTGATTCAAGGTCAGTAGTTTTTCACCACGAATCATTAAATTACCGTTTGAAAAAACTTCAACGATTGTTACCGCAATATTGCCACTTAAACTGTTGCTTTGAGTACTGTCTGCTTCGCCGGAAAACCCTCTGTTTGCATCAAGTGTGTTCACAAAAATAGCAGCGTCGTTTCGAGTGACACCTCGCCCAAACAATGTCGGTGCCGAAAAATCCACAGTACTTTCTTTTGCAGTAGACGTGGAGGCGGTCTTACTGGCGTTGGTTTGCTCAGACAAGATGACGGTGATGATATCGCCCACCCTTCTCGCTTTGAGGTCTTCAAATAATAAAATGTCATACCCGACTTTGTAGATAGCCCCATCGTTAATCGGCAACGCCTGGGAAGAAACAGGCCTGACACTGGAATATGCCGGATCTGGCGAAGGCGGAATATAGCCACATGCCCCCAGAATTGAAATAGAAAAAACGATGTTTACTTCTTTTGAAAACAGTTTTATAAATTGATTCATAACGGCCTTGATATCGTATTACAACGCTAAATTATAAGTTTTGACTGACGTATTGCAGCATTTGATCGCTGGTGGAAATCGCCTTTGAATTCAGTTCATAGGCGCGCTGGGTTTCAATCATATTGACCAATTCTTCCACCACATTAACATTTGATGTTTCCAATGAACCTTGAATCATGGTCCCTAAGCCGTTAAGTCCAGGCGTGCCGACTTGCGGCGTACCACTGGATCCACTTTGTATATATAAATTTTCGCCTACCGATTGTAGGCCCGTCGGATTTATAAAATCAGCAAGCTGTATATCACCAATTTGTGACGGACCCGACGCCCCTGGTGTTAGAATGGATATAACGCCATCAGAACCAATTGTTATACTGCGTGCATTATTAGGTACGGTAACAGCAGGTTGGAGTTTGTAACCTTGTGCTGTGACTATTTCACCGTTGGCGTTAACTTGCATTGATCCGTCACGCGTATAGGCAAGATCACCATTGGGTAACAGTACCTGCAAAAAACCACGTCCCTGCACGGCAACATCCAGCGATTTGTCTGTTTGAACGATATTACCCTGGGTATGCATTTTTTCAGTTGCAACAACGCGTACACCCGTTCCCAGAGAGAGACCGGAGGGAAGTTGTGTATCTTGTGTTGCTTGTGCACCAACTTGTCGTACATTTTGGTACAGTAGATCTTCAAATACCGCCCTGCTACGTTTGAAACCTGTGGTATTGACATTAGCCAGATTATTACTGATTACAGATAAACGCGTTTGTTGTGCGTCTAAACCCGTTTTAGCTACCCACAGTGCTGCATACATTATTCATACCTCTGGCTATTAATTAATTCTCATCATTTGCGTTGTTATTTGCGCGTTTTCGTCAACCGTGCTCATTGCTTTCACCTGAACTTCAAACTGACGCGCAAGCGCGATCTGTTTAACCAGCGCATCGATTGTATTCACATTACTGGTTTCAAGCGCAGCAGATACCAGTGTCGTATTTATATCTGCTGTTGCCGGCAACCCGTCTTTAGTCCGCATCAAACCGTCTGCACCCTTCGTTAACTGATCAAAATCAGGATTTACCAGTTTTATTCTATCCACAGTAACAAGCACCGACGCGGCCTGACCAACGGGGCGAATCGATATCGTTCCATCCACGCCAATTTCCAGTTTTTCTGCAGGAGGAATTACGATTGGCCCTCCATTGCCTATCACAGGATGACCCGCACCGTTGGTTAACAATCCCCCGGTTGCAATACGTAAATCACCTGCCCGTGTATAGGCCTCTGTTCCATTTTTTGCCTGTACCGCAATCCAGCCGTCTCCTTTTACCGCCATATCCAATTCTCGCCCGGTTGAATTAATCGACCCTGGGGTAAAATCAGTTTCCATTGCCTGTGTCACCGTATTAACTCTCGATGGGTATCCTGCTCCAGCCACTGGAACACTGAGATAAGTATTCAAATCTGCACGAAAACCCGTCGTGCTGGCATTCGCCAGATTATTACTGTTGACAGACTGTGCATACATAGTTTGTTTTGCACCCGTCATTGCGATATACAGCATACGATCCATAATTATCTTTCCTTATACCCGTTTATCTTTTACCTGCACTTCACTACCTAAGATTAATAATTGTCTGTGCAATGGTGTCTTCAGTTGAAATCACTTCCGCATTTGCCTGATAATTTCGCTGCGCGGTAATTAATTTTACTAGTTGTTCAGCTATATCAACATTCGATGATTCAAGTGCACCAGACTGTATTAAGCCAAATGTGCCAACGCTGGCCTCGCCCAATATTTGCGAACCAGACGAAAACGTTTCGGCCCATTCTGTATCGCCTTGCGGCTGCAAGCCTTGATTATTATTGAATCTGGCAAGTGCTAATTCACCCAACGTATTTGACTGTCCATTGGTAAATCGAGCAAAGACAACACCTTGGTCATCAATATCGATACCGGATAATTGACCCGTGGTAAACCCATCCTGAGATAAGGAACTAACCGAAAAGGGACTGCCGAATTGCGTTAACAATGAGTAGTCGATATCCAGATTTATTTGTGCCGCACCTGTTGCAATCGTTGTAGTTACATCGTAATTAATGCTGGGTGGCGAATTTACTAACAAACCGCTGGCATTAAAATTAAGTATTTGCGGTGACGCACCACCGGCATTAACTTCTTCAGTACCAATAAAAAGACGTGTTTCCCAATTTGCAGTGGTGCCCGCTGGCGGTACTGCGGCGAGCGGCACCTTTCGAAAATACATCGTTGCATTCTGCGCCGCTCCCAACGAATCATAAACGACCACGGAGGTCGAGTTGTTAAATGAACTTGGGTCAGTGATACTAAATGCGGGCGATGGCGGCGTTACAATTTCTGCATCCGCCGCATTTAAGTTTAATCCCGCACTGATCAATGTTGTTGCGTTTGGCGCACCTGCAGTTGTATTCAACTGCAGGTCGTTCAATACACCCGTATTAAACCCACCACCTGCGACAGGTGGGTAGACTTGCAGACGTTTATTCTGGCTATTAACTACAAATCCGGCCGAATCTGCATGAAATGCACCAGCGCGACTATAGGTGGTTGTACCTCCATCACTAAGAACGAAAAAACCATCTCCGCTGATCGCCATGTCCAGATTACTCGAGGTAAATTCAATATTACCTTGGCTAAACTCCTGAGTAACAGCGGAAACACGTACGCCGCTGCCCACTGCGGTACTGCCAACACCAGAAAATGAAGCCGCAAATACATCAACGAATTCCGGTCTGGACTGCTTAAATCCTGTGGTATTGGCATTTGCAATATTATTACTGGTTACATTTAGATCTGCTTGTGCGGCGTTTAAACCACTTAATGCTGTACTAAAAGCCATAAATTTTCTCCTGTACTTCTGAAATTAGGATTAGAGAATTTTGCGTATTTGGTCAAATTTTATTGGGCCCAAATCCGAGAGATTTAATAGCAAACCCTGCCCGCCCTGTCCTATTGTGACGCTTTCGATTGATGTTTTAACAAACGTATCCAAACTGGATGACTCGCCATCGGCTTGTACTTCCGCCTTGATCATGTAATTCCCCGAGGGTTGTGCCTGACCGTCATCACCTAGCCCGTCCCATGCGAAATTAACTTCGCCAGCGGATTGTTGACCCATTTCTATTTGGCGAATTAATTCACCATTTTGACCAAGAATATTGATCGTCATATTGCCAACACTCGCTGGCAACTCAACCACACCATTTAAATTCTGGCCTGATGCCAAATACCCTTGATCGGATTTAATTAATACTGACCGCCCCACCAAACCGGACGCTTGCAACGCTTGATTTGATTGCAACGTGGCTGATACATTAGCAAAAGAATTATTCAAATCCTGCATACCGGCCGCAGAATTGAATTGCGCCATTTGCGTTAAAAACTCCCCATTTTGAATGGGTTCGAGCGGGCTTTGATTTTGCAACTGCGCAAGCATTAACGTTAAAAACTCCTGCTGCCCAAAATCATCCTTTT
>CAZWBV010000019.1:0-3672 GCA_964632225.1 uncultured Gammaproteobacteria bacterium
GTCGTGGGTGTGGTTTGCCAGGTTGCCCGTTGATAACCAAAATCGTCCATCTCCCAATGGAATTCGATTTGGCGTGCCGCAGCTAAACTGAGCGGTGCCCCGCATTCGATATTCTTAAAATAACAACGTTTGCTGGCGAGTATAACCTCCAGTGTGCGTGCGGATTGTGGGCCACTAAGCCGATGAGCATGTGTGCCATGCGCGCAGGGTAATTGATCCAGCGTCGTTAACAAATCAAGGTCTATCGGCGCCAGAAACCGTGCCGGGGTACGGCTGATCGCACGGTTAGGTCGGTAGTGATGGGTAATGGAATGGCCGCCGTGTGTTAAATGCCGCGCTGCGTAGGTTTCGATCAGTAATCCGGTTTCTTGTTGGGCGTCATCGAGTTGCAATATATAGAGCAGTACCTGTTGGTTCTTGAGGTGTTGTTTAGTCGTTACATTTTTTGTTTGCTGTGCAACGTCGTCATCACCGGGCAGTACCCGATGATCATCCAACGCCTGCAGCAATACGGCAGCCACGTGTTCACAATTCTTTTTTTCCGCGCAGCTACATTCACCTTGAATGGTGATCTCGTTATTTTCTCTGCCGGTGCGCACATACACCCGCAACGGGCGGCTGTCGGCTTGCGGGATGACGCTGGTGATGAGTTCGCCGCCGCGCTGGATATTGGGCGCAGTCACCTGGCCATCAGTGAACAATTGCCAGCCAGCGTCAAAATGCGTCGCAGGGATATGTGCAGCGATGTCCGCTAAGGTAAATAACATGCGCGCATTATAATCCGAAATGCTGTTGTTGCATGCCTGAAATCCATGACGCGCAATAATAAATCGAACCGTTTTGCTTATTTTTTGAGTTGCGCAATATTAAGGCTGGGGCGCTTCTTTTCTGTTACCACCTCGCTTACACTGTTTCCATGAAAACGACGACAATAGAAGATTTTGTAGGCAATACACCGCTTGTTCGGCTACAGCGTTTGCCGGGCCAAACAACAAACACGTTGCTGGTGAAGCTGGAGGGGAATAATCCAGCAGGATCAGTAAAAGACCGGCCTGCGTTGAATATGATCAAACACGCTGAAGCGCGGGGTGAGATTAAACCTGGGGATACCTTGATTGAGGCGACCAGTGGTAATACCGGTATTGCATTGGCGATGGCCGCGGCAGTGAAGGGCTATAAAATGGTGTTGATCATGCCGGAGCACATGAGTGCCGAACGGCGCGGCGTGATGAAAGCCTTTGGCGCGGAGATTATTTTAACGCCGAAGGCAGGCAGTATGGAGGCGGCAATAGATCTGTCGCGTGAAATGGAAAAAGAAGGTAAAGGTAAAGTACTGGATCAATTTGCCAACCCGGATAATCCCAGCGCACATTATGAAGGAACAGGTCCGGAGATTTTACGTGACACACAAGGCAAGATGACCCACTTCGTCAGTTCTATGGGCACCACGGGTACTATTATGGGCACCTCCAGGTATCTAAAGGAACAAAACCCGGATATCCAGATCGTCGGTGTACAACCCCAGGAAGGGGCATCCATTCCCGGTATACGTCGCTGGCCGGAAGCGTATTTACCCAAGATTTATGACGCTTCCCGCGTTGATCGAATCATCGATGTGTCACAAGACGATGCTGAAAAGACAACACTTGCATTGGCTTCACAGGAAGGTATTTTTGCCGGAATTTCTTCGGGTGGCGCCGTATCTGCCGCATTGAGTTTGTCTAACGAGTTACAGGATGCCGTTATTGTCGCGATTATTTGTGACAGGGGTGATCGATATCTTTCTACAGGTGTTTTTCCTGTCTGATTATTTCAATTCACGTTTTGAATTTCATTTTACTCAAAATAATTTTATTTGCGAATAAGGTTTGTTCGTGTAATTCGAATTACATTTGTATAACTCGCTAGGTCTATTATTAATGTCTAAATCTTCCCGAAAAAAATTACCAGCAGAGCCAGTATTAACCACAATAGAATCATTATCGCACGATGGCAGGGGAGTGACACATATCGATGGCAAGGCCGTGTTCATCGATGGTGCGTTACCAGGCGAAGAAATAGAGTTTATCTATACTTCAAAAAGAAGAAAGTACGACGAGGGTAAAGTCACTGAAATAAAGACCGCCTCACCGAATCGGGTTGCGGCTAAATGCGTGCATTTTGGCCTTTGCGGTGGTTGCAGTTTAATGCACCTGGATGAAAATGAGCAAATCAAACAGAAACAAGCCATCTTGCTGGATAATCTTAGGCAGATCGGTCATGTCTCTGCTGAGAAAGTACTTGATCCTGTCAGGGGTCCGGTTTGGGGATACCGGCGTAAGGCCAGACTTGGCGTAAAGTATGTTATTAAGAAGGAACGGGTGCTGGTTGGGTTTAGAGAAAAACGGAATAGCTTTATTGCGGATATTAAACAGTGTGAAGTTGTGCATCCGACGGTAGGAACACGACTTGAGGCCCTTGCAGAATTAATTTCACAATTCAAAATTCGCGACAAAATACCACAAATAGAAGTCGCTGTGAGTGACGAAGTGACGGTACTGATAGTCAGGCACCTAGTCGATATGCCGGATGCAGATAAAGAAAAATTGATGCATTTTGCCCAGCAATACAATTTTAGTATTTTATTGCAACCGGGTGGTTTAGAGACGGTCATGCCACTCAACGCTGGGGCTGTTTCACCCTATGAATTGAATTATAAAATACCAGATTACAATATCGACATGGTGTTTCATGCGGCACATTTTACGCAAGTTAATGCAGATATTAACAAACGAATGATTGACCTGGCTGTTAGGTCACTCGCACCGCAACCCAATGAGACTATTCTGGATCTGTTTTGTGGACTGGGAAATTTTACGTTGCCGTTAGCCCGTAGTGGCGCTAATGTCGTCGGCATAGAGGGAAGTGATGACTTAGTACAACTCGCCACACGAAATGCACAAAGAAATGATCTGCAGAACGCAATATTTCATACAGCAGATTTGTTTGCTGAGTTTGATACTTTGCAGTTGTGGAGCAAGCAGAAATATAATAAGGCTTTGTTAGACCCACCACGAAGTGGCGCGTTTAATGTCGTACAATGGTTGCCGAAAACTGAGGTTAAAAAAATAGTGTATATCTCGTGCAATCCATCGACATTGGCGCGTGATGCGGATATCTTGGTCAACACACATGGCTTTAGGTTAACTCAGACAGGTGTTATGGACATGTTTCCGCATACAGCACATGTTGAGGCGATTGCCGTCTTTGAGAGAAGTAAGTGCTAAGAGATAAGTGCTGAAAAATAACCGGCGTTATTGGAGTAAACGTTCCAGTCTCTCCAAATCATTAATGACGGTCCATTTTCCGCCACCTTCTTCTACACGTTCGCGCCAGTAATCAACACGCTTGAGATATTTTCTTGGATCGATATTATCTGAGCGAAGTTTGGTAACGTTTAACGCGGCTACTTTGATACCTACAAATGAGATTGGAAAATCACGTACGTGGCCTTTTAATAACTCTTCTTTCAAATCAGAAAAAACTAAAATATACTTCTTACCCGCACCAGTTTCATTTAGAAATTCGATCGCTTGTAACATGCCACCTGTAATATCAGTGTGGGAACTGCTTTTTATCGTTGACACGAACTTGTTAATGGTTTTCTGGAAAGCCCGCTTTTGTTCATTTGTT
>CAZWBV010000019.1:3682-13760 GCA_964632225.1 uncultured Gammaproteobacteria bacterium
GGCGAGAGTCAAAGGTGACTTTTGCAACAATATCCTTTTCACTGAAACTGCCGCTGTCGATTCGTGCAACGGCCAATGAATCTCCGGTCGTGAGTGTGCCCAACAAGTAGTTAATAATGGCCTGCGCCTTATTTATTTCCATTGTATAGGTACCGGATGTATCCAGCAGTAAAATCACCGATTTCGCACGTGCAGTCGGGTCTGAAGAACAAGCAGTAAGAAAGCCTGTTGTTAAAACCACTAGAGTTAAAACCATCAGAAATAGAAGCAATAATTTTTTCATTTATTTTTCCTCACCTCGGGGACCAGCTGGAGATGATGAACCAGAACTGACGGATGACGCAATATAACGCGCATTGTCTGCATCATGGCCCAGCATGCGAGTTTCATCCAAATCTTCCTCGAACTTTCTTTGCCTAAAACTTTGTCCAATACGCAACGGGAGAAAAATGATCAAATCATAAACGCTAATTACAACGTTACCCATACTGTTGGCAAGATTGCCGGTGAGACGCAGTATAAATGCCACGCCATGCAACACCCCCACTAAAGCGACACCAATAACGGTACGCGATGAGTGTATAAAGGATTCGAGCGGGATAGCGACGAATGCCAGCGCGAAGGGTAAAATAAAGCCCATCGTCATTTGGCCCATAGAAGGTATCCAGCGAAATTCCGGTTTTTCAACCGCGACACCTGCCAATGACTGAGTCAACGCTTCCCGATCTGCCGCGAGAAAATCACGCATGTACGCAAGAGAAGATTCGATGCAGGCGAAAATAAATAAAAATGTTAACACGGCCCATATCATTTTACGGCGTAGTTTGTCATCCATCGAATGTATAATTGGAAACAAACGCGTAATGCCCAACGCGTCCATTAAAAAAATACCCAGCGCCGTTTCCATTAGCACTAAAAACAACGCAGCAACATCGGCCGCGCGCATGTCGCCAATATAGGTATTAGCACCCACCATCTCGGAAAAAGGTAATGCAATTAACTGGAAGTTAATTAAACCACCGAGTAACGCTATGCTCAATACGATAGCGGATATGAAAAATTGCGTCATCGAAGAAGAAGAAAGCATACGCACAGCAGTATCTGTTTTCGCCATGATTGCTTCGTATTTTTCAATTTGCTGATCAATAATTTTAGAGCGCTTTTCCAGGCTTAATATTTTACTCTCGACATGGGAAAGAGAATGTTCAAGTTTTCGCCAATAGGGCATCATTTTTTTCAACAGCATATGGCGTTCTTTACAGGAATTTCGGTATTCCTGCATAGCGGTATTGTGCACATTGTTAATCGTTGTTTGGATGTCACCTAAAATCTTGCTGACCATGGGGTCACCATTCGAAGGAATTTTGGCGACGGCTTCCACAGCTTTAACCCACGCAGGTGGCGACGGGGGGACTTCACTCGATTCACGATAATCACTGTCGATATTAATAATTTGTTCTTTTAGCTCCCGATGCAGAGACGGGTAACCACTTAAATCACGACCAACAACATTTTCCACACGCTGAAATTCACGTTCGATATAGCGTTCTGTTGCTTCGCGGCCAGCAGCAATAAGTACTTCTTTATTACGTTCTTTTAGACGTTCCTCAGCTAACATAGTAGACCGTGCACCCAGGCGCATGCTATTACGGATGACTTTGCTGAATGAACGGATTGCACTGTGTGCCGGTTGGCGCGCAAAGTACATCAGCACGATGAGAACGAAAAGCCAGATAACTATCGATAACGCTAATTGATCTGACCAGAGGGTCAACAAATCTGCCGTTGACATGATTACCTCCTAATTAAATTAATAATAATAAAATGTAATGAATTAACGTTTTCGATGCTGCATTACGATAGCGCGTTACAACGCCTTTTACGGCGTTGGTTTTTTACGTTAGTTCAATATGGTCGTTCTTTTGTAAATACTTGCCTACTAATAACTAACTCACGATACCTTAGCTTAACTGAAAACCTTTGTTTATTGAAAACCTAGGTTATTGGAAGCTTGGCATTACTGAATGCAAAGTTAGGAAAATGATACGATTAGCTGTATATATCGTATAACTAATTATCGGCAGTCAAAAGGAACGTATTAGCTATCTCACATCCTCAATAGGATAAAATGAAATAGGAAAAAATGCTATAAGATCCATCGTATCACTCTAATATAGTATATGCTAACGGTACTGTGCGTCCGGTCACATTAATGTCGATTTTAGCTTTATTCTTATACTAATCAGTTAGTAAAATCACATTTAAGGTATTTTAAGAAAGTAAACTGATTTGTTTAACTATAGCTCTAATTTAGCTTTAACTTCAGCGAATTACATGGATCCGTTAGTGTAGGGAGCCTCTAATTTAATGCAGCAGTTTTTTATACTTGATACGGTGTGGTTGATTTGCATTGTCACCTAGTCGTCTTATCTTGTCTGCTTCATATTCAGCAAAATTGCCTTCAAACCAAACGACATGACTATTGTCTTCGAATGCCAGAATATGGGTGGCTATTCGATCTAAAAACCAGCGATCGTGCGAGATAACAACCACGCTGCCGGGAAAGTCCAGCAACGCTTCTTCCAGAGCCCGCAAGGTTTCGACATCCAGATCATTGGTTGGTTCGTCAAGCAACAGCACGTTGCCGCCACTGCGCAGCAATTTGGCAAGATGTAAACGATTTCGCTCACCACCAGACAGGTCTTTGACTAATTTTTGCTGATCAGAACCTTTAAAATTAAAACGCGAACAATACGCACGCGAGGCCATCTCATAGTGACCGACGGTGATTGTATCCAAACCATCAGAAATGAGTTGCCAGACATTCTTGTCACCTTCCAACGTCGTGCGTCCCTGATCGACATAAGACAGTTTAACGGTTTCCCCAAAACGTATGACACCACTATCCGGCTCTTCGAGTCCACTCAATATGCGAAATAACGTGGTTTTTCCTGCGCCATTTGGCCCTATCACACCAACAATGCCCCCTTGCGGCAAGTTGAAGCTAAAATCATCTATTAGCACATTTTCACCGAAAGATTTATATAAATTGTTGCCCTCAATGACCAAGTCACCTAACCGTGGACCAGGCGGAATAAATATTTCTTTGGTTTCATTACGTTTTTGCACTTCCTTGGAATTTAACTCTTCAAATCTTGCCAATCGCGCTTTACTTTTTGCCTGGCGGCCTTTGGCATTGGCGCGCACCCATTCAAGTTCAGACTTGATGGTACGTTCATGCGCTGATTGTTGTTTTTCTTCGTTTGCCAGTCGTTTGTCTTTCTGTTCTAGCCAGGAAGAATAATTGCCTTCCCATGGAATGCCATAACCGCGATCAAGTTCCAGTATCCAGCCAGCCACATTATCGAGAAAATAACGATCATGAGTGACCGCCACCACCGTGCCTTTGAAGTCGTGGAGGAAGCGTTCCAGCCACGCAACCGATTCAGCATCAAGGTGGTTTGTAGGTTCATCGAGTAACAACATATCGGGCGCAGAAAGTAATAATTTACATAAGGCAACCCGGCGGCGTTCGCCACCTGATAATGTCGATACTTTAGCGTCCCACGGCGGCAGGCGTAATGCATCCGCTGCGATATCCAGCGTCCTGTCCAGATCCCAGGCATTGGCACAATCAATGGCGTCTTGCAATGTCGCTTGCTCATCCAACAGTTTTGTCATTTCGTCATCTGCCATGGGTTCGGCAAATTTCAGGCTGATTTCGTTAAAACGATCTAATAACCGCTTGGTTTCTCCCATGCCGTCTTCGACATTACCGCGCACATCTTTTGTTTCGTCCAACTCGGGCTCTTGCGCAAGGTAACCAATTTTAATATTGGCTTGCGGCCTGGCTTCACCGATAATATCGGTATCCAACCCGGCCATGATGCGCAGCAGTGTCGATTTACCTGAACCATTGAGGCCTAATACGCCAATTTTGGCACCTGGAAAAAATGACAGGGAAATATCCCTTAATATCTTGCGTTTGGGTGGAACGACTTTGCCTACCCCATTCATTGTATATATAAATTGCGCCATAATTACATGCCTGAACCAAAAGAAAATAAAAGGAAAAATAAAATGAGAATAGAGAGTATAATCGATAATCGAACTGACAGGGTAGATAGGGTAGGTGATTTAAGTAAGATGGTCATAAACATGCATGAGTAAAGATCAAGAGATAGATTCAGGACAAAATTTAGGGCTAAAGTCAGAATTACACACCATCGTCGATTATATCCGTTGGACGGTAACGCAATTTAACAAAGCGAATCTTAACTTTGGACACGGCACTGACAATGCACTGGATGAAGCAATTGCGTTGCTTAAACATATTTTGCGCTTACCAAACGATATCCCGTCAGTGTTGTTTAATGCGCGTTTGACCGGAGAAGAAAAAGAAAACGTCCTAAAATTAATCAATCTGAGAGTCAGCAAGCGCATACCGTTAGCGTACCTTACCCATGAGGCCTGGTTTGCCGGAATGCCTTTTTATGTCGATAACAGAGTATTGATACCACGCTCACCGTTAGCAGAACTAATCGAGCATCGATTTGAACCCTGGCTGGATTTAAACAATAATTTAAACAACACACCGGACACACGTATTCTGGATTTATGCACCGGCAGTGCATGCATTGCGATCGCGTGTGCGGGTGTGCTTCCTGAATGCCAGGTTGACGCACTCGATATTTCAGTGGATGCGCTTGCAGTCGCCAATATTAATATCAAAAATCACTGTTTGCAGGGGCGGGTAAACGCCATTCATTCTAACTTGTTTGATTCGCTTTCACAGCAGCGCTACCACATTATTATTAGCAATCCGCCTTACGTCGACGAGATTGATATGGCAAACCTCCCCGCAGAATTTCTACATGAACCGTCACTTGGACTGCTTGCAGGAAAGACTGGGCTTGATGTAGTTTGTCGAATACTGAAATCGGCACTGAATTATCTTTTGCCAGGCGGTTTGTTAGTCGTTGAAGTGGGTAATAGCGAGGCTGCACTAAAAGAACGCTATTCGCAGGTTGCGTTTACCTGGCTGGACTTTGAACGGGGTGGCGAAGGCGTTTTTTTATTAACCTATGAGCAGCTCGTAGAATATCAGCCCTTCTTTAACGCAAATCATTGACGCTTATCGTTTAACAAGATGACCAAGTTATTCGCTGCGTCTTTTCGCGTAGTATTCTTTTGTAAAACAAGAAATTATACGCGAAAGTTCGATAATTAAAGTATACTCTATATTCAGAAACACTGCGTTATAATTAGCCAGGAAAAACATTACACTAATGGACCAAGCCATTGAATTTAATCTAAAATTAATACAGCGCTATGATAAATCGGGGCCCAGATATACGTCTTATCCAACCGCGATTCAGTTTCAGGAATCGTTTACCAAAGCAGATTATCTAAATTGGGCACAATGGTCGAACAAACAAGAACAGGCATCTGCTGCGCCACGCCCGTTATCGTTATATTTCCACCTGCCTTTTTGCGACACTATTTGCTATTACTGTGGGTGCAGTAAAGTTGTCACGAAAAATCGCGCAAGGGCAGCACCCTACCTGCAACGTTTATATCGTGAAATTGAATTACAAAGCCAGCTTTTTAACGATGACAGGCCTGTTGATCAACTTCATTGGGGAGGTGGCACACCGACATTTATCAGTCACGACGAAATGACACAACTGATGCACGTTACCCGGCAACATTTTAATTTACTCGAAAATGATGAAGGTGAATATTCAATCGAAATTGATCCAAGAGAAGTGCAAAACCACAGCATCGCCTTGTTAAGAGAGCTTGGCTTTAATCGCATGAGTTTAGGTGTGCAGGATTTCGATGAACGCGTTCAAAAAGCGGTTAATCGCATTCAGTCAGAAGAAAAAACGTTAAGCGTTATTCAGCAAAGCAAACAGCTCGGGTTCAAGTCAATCAGTATTGATTTAATTTATGGATTGCCGTTCCAATCAGTAGACAGTTTCAACAATACGCTTGACAAAATTATCTGTGCGGACCCTGATCGACTGTCCATATTTAACTACGCCCATTTGCCAGAGATGTTTAAACCACAAAGACGTATCAATGAATCAGACTTGCCTTGTGCAATTGAAAAATTGGAAATTCTTCAACAAACAATAAAGAGGCTCACCCAGGCCGGTTATGTCTATATAGGTATGGACCATTTTGCCAAACCTGAAGATGAGTTAGCAATTGCGCAACGTAATGGCAGTCTCTACAGAAACTTTCAAGGCTATTCGACTCATGCAGATTGTGATCTGGTTGCCATGGGGATTACCTCAATAGGGAAAGTGGGTCATTGTTATAGCCAGAATGTAAAAAAAATGGATGATTATTATGAAAAGCTGGATGCGAATGAATTGCCCGTATTTCGGGGTGTCGAGTTAAATCAGGACGATTTATTAAGGCGCTACGTCATTACGCAGTTAATTTGTCATTTTCAGCTGAATATTTCGACGCTGGAAAAAGAATTTCATATCGATTTTCAGCACTATTTTTATCATGAACTAGTTGAATTGGCCCAGTTTAAATTGGACGGATTGATAAACATAACGAGCGATTCAATTTGCGTTTTGCCAGTAGGTCGATTGCTTATCCGCAATATATGCATGGTATTTGATCGTTATCTTAAAATGGTTTCTAGTGAACGCTTTTCTAAAGTAATTTAGTATATACACCCGTAGCGATAGAGATCGCTGCCTCCCCCCTCCAAAAAAGCACACAAAAACTAAAGATTTGCCGCTATATGCCGCTAATTTTGTAAGAAATTTTTGCTTTTTTAATAAGAGTAGACTATTAGTAACTGATAGTAACAGACTGATCTATAAGGTCTTAGGCAGGTGTGTTCGAAGGGTCTTCGCTAAATCTGCTCATCCGGACTTTAAAACCAGGAGGGTACCGAACTCGTCACACGTTAATTCACAAGTCAATGATAAACTGTGTTCGCTTTTTCTGTGGCGATGTCTGTGAAACTAGATGTTTGTGAAACTAACTGTATCGAAAATTGCCGGAAAAATTATATCGAAAAGTAAATCAGTATGCATTGTTTGTTATCGTTTGTTTAGACAAGGAAATTAAATGAGTGGGATGCAACATCGAGTCTTCGGTTTAAACAATTGGACTTTAAGAAGTAAAGTTAATTTAACAGTTGGTTTGATTTTCCTCATCGTCATTACCTTGGTAACGACTTATACGGTAAAGCGAGAAAGCGATCGACTTTTAGAAATTGCAGAACAGCAAACAAAAGATTTAACCACACTTTATTTCGATAGTCTGAATATCATGATGCTAACAGGCACCATGGATCAACGCGGTATACTTCGTAAAAAAATATTAGCCAGGCCAGAAGTCATTGAAGCGCGTGTTATTCGTGGACAACCCGTGATACAACAATTTGGCCCGGGTCTGCCAGACGAAATTCCGTTTGATGAAATGGACCATAAAGCGCTGGCTGGTGAAGAAATATCTGTCATAGAACGTCGCGGCGAGCAGCGCGTGTGGACCGTGTTAACCCCTTTTTTTGCGACAGAGAGTACCCGCGGTGTTAATTGTCTACAGTGCCATAAAGTACCTTCCGGTAGTGTCAACGGTGCTATTCGCGTCAGCTTTTCATTGGATCATGTTGATGCGACCGTCGCACGTGAATTGAAATTGTCCATTGCCGTAAATTCAGCGTTTTTCACCATCGGTCTGATTTTAGTGAACTTACTGATGCGTACCTGGATAATTAATCCGCTCTCGAAACTGATTAAAGTCGTAAAACAACGTGCTGGCGGTGACTCTGACGCACGGGTGCAAGTAACCACACACGATGAAATTGGTAATCTCAGCGACGCATTTAATACAATGGCCGATAATGTGAACGCTGGCACCGAGCGTGAACATGTTGCTGCAGAAGAGTTAAGAAAAAAAGTGAATTTGTTGCTGGAAGTGATAAACAAAGTAACTGAAGGTAATTACGATGTGAATGTCGGCTTTTCAGGACATGATGCCATTGGTGAATTAGCCAATAGCTTGCAAACAATGATTACCTACATTAAGACGTCAATTGATGAAAAACACCAGGCCGTAGATACACTTAAGAAAAAAGTAGATGTCATGTTAAAAGCCGTCACAAAAGCGGCGAATGGCGATTTAACGGGTGAAATGGAATCTTTAGGCGAAGATGAAATAGGCCAACTCGCAGACGGCGTACAAAAAATGACGGGGAGTTTAAATTTACAACGATCCACTATACTAGTGGCTTCCTCTGCGACTGAAATCGCTGCGACTGCGAAGCAACAAGAAGTCACTGTTGCTGAGCAAGCTGCAACCACTAATCAAATCGCGACGACGGCGACAGAAATTTCTTCAACGTCAAAAGAACTGGAAAATACCATGGAACAGGTGGCCAATGTTTCGGAAGACACGGCTGCTTACGCAACCAGTGGACAGGAAAGCCTGCATCGCATGGAAAACACAATGAGCCAGGTTGTTGAAGCGGCAAGTTCAATTGCAGCAAAACTGGAAATCCTGAATGAAAAAGCAAGCAATATCAACACCGTTGTGATTACAATAAACAAAGTAGCAGATCAGACAAATTTGCTTTCGTTAAATGCAGCAATAGAGGCAGAAAAAGCGGGTGAGTATGGTTTTGGATTTGCAGTCGTTGCTAAGGAAATACGAAGATTGGCAGATCAGACGGCAGTCGCAACACTCGACATTGAGCAAATGGTAAAAGAAATGCAAAGCGCGGTATCCGCTGGCGTAATGAGTATGGAGAAATTTTCTGAGCAGGTGAAACGCAGCGTCGATGATGTCATTAAAGTGAGTAGCGAGTTGGGACAAATCATAAAAAGAGTGCAGACACTAACGCCTCGCTTTGAATCTGTTCACCAAAGTATGCATTTTCAAACACAAGGTGCACAGCAAATAAATCTCGCAATGATACAGTTAAATGAATCTGCACAACAAACCGTGGGTTCACTAAGACAATCAAATTCCGCTATAGAAAAACTAAATGAAGCGGCGAGTAATTTACAACACGGTGTCACGAAATTTAAAGTTTCAAAAGAGTAATAGTTGATGTTGTTATTGGTTTTTCATGTTAAAGAAGATTGTTATGCAATCGACTCCTCTAACGTCAAAGAAATCGTGCCGCTATTAGATCTTCGATCAATTGCAAAAGCGCCGGATTATATAGCAGGCTTACTTAACTACCGCGGAATCAGCGTGCCGGTTATCGATCTGTGTTTGTTTTTGAAAGACAAAAAAAGTAATCAATATTACAGCTCGCGAATCATTATAGTGAATTATAACAGCGAGTATGGCAAAGGCTTATTGGGATTGATCGCAGAAGATGTAACAAATGTAATTCGACAAGATGCAAGTGAATTAAAATCTTCTGGCTTAAAAATTCCAACATCCCCGTTCTTGGGGAAAATTGTACTAAATATAAATAGAATGATACAAACAATTGAGCTGGAGAATTTGCTAACTAATGAGCTAGTAAACTTATTATTTCCAGAACAATGTACAAAATAAAATAATCCAAAGACATGAGCATCAAAGAAATTAAATCATTACTGCAGGGTATTATAGGCTTAAATGCCAATACCGTTGGTGCGTCTAATTTTGAACGTGCGGTTCGTCATCGCATGAAAATATGTGAAATTAATGATGTTAATGAATACCTGAATGAGTTAAATAATTCTGAATATGAAGTTAAAGAGTTAATAGAAGAAGTCGTTGTTCCTGAGACATGGTTTTTCAGAAATCAGCAGTCCTTTATCGCACTCGATTCTTATATTAAGGAAGAATGGCTGGTAAATAAAAAAGAAAAAAAACTAAAAATACTAAGTGCGCCCAGTTCAACCGGGGAAGAACCATATTCTATTGTAATGAGTTTGGATAAGTATGGATTAACTGCTGATTATTTTCAACTGGACGCAATCGATATTAGTACCCGCCTATTGAGTAAGGCAAAAAGAGGCGTTTATGGTAAACATTCCTTTCGGAATAAAGAAAACAATTTTATTGACGCTTATTTCGATCGAATAGACGATACTTTTGTATTGCA
>CAZWBV010000019.1:13770-17566 GCA_964632225.1 uncultured Gammaproteobacteria bacterium
AAGGGAACATATTGGAGGAAAATTTAGGAAATGGTACCGCTATCAAATATGATATTATTTTTTGTCGAAATTTATTGATTTATTTTGATCGTAGTACACAGGAAAAAGCAATTGAAAATTTATGTAAATTACTCAATGAGGATGGCGTAATATTTCTAGGGCACGCGGAAACAGGTGAATTCATAACGAAATTCCTTGTTCGCGCAAAATACGCCCGAGCTTTTGCATATCATCAGTTACCAAAAGAGAGTATAAAAAATGGGGAAAGGACTGTAGTCACAGAAAATAAACTGAGCCGTAAAAAATTGAAACCTGGCCAAAAAACAACTCGAATAACAGGCAAAACAACACGCAGTGCTGCGCCAAACGGAGTAAAGAATTTACATTTTCTGGAAACAATGGAAATAAACTTACTCGATAACGAACCACCCAAAGACGATAAAATATTAAGGAAGGTTAAAAATCTGGCAGATGCAGGCGAGTTAAAGGAAGCGAGTGCATTATGTGAAAATTATCTGCAGGCGCATGCAGCATCCGCACAGGCATACTATTTACTTGGACTTATTCGAGAATCTGAAGGGAAACAAGATTTAGTAGGCGAATTGTTTCGTAAGGCGGTTTATCTGGACCCGAATCATCATGCGGCGATGATCCACCTTGCGTTACATGCAGGTAGGCAAGGCGATGCCGGTATGGCGAAAAAATTACATCAAAGAGCGCAGCGGGTAGCTAAGCGCAACAAATTGTGATACCCGTACTCTGCCGATATCGCTCAAAAATAATTGGTCATTCGTAAACTAGAGTATGGATAACAAAATTGTAAACTGCTGGAACAGTGTTGGTGTTTGGGGTAGGGAACAGCCACGTTGTCCCATACTTGAATCAGTAATACATTGTCAAAATTGTGAAAAATACATTGATGCCGGGCGACAAGCATTGGCACGCGAGATGTTGCACAACGGTGAATTACACCGGGGCGAGGCGGAGCTTATAAAGTATTCGGAAATTCAAGAGGAAAAAGATAAAAATAAGTCAGAATCGGTAATGGTGTTAAGATTAGGTGATGAATGGTTTGCCATTCCATCCAAGTTATGCATGTTGGTTTCAGAAGGTAAGCCTATTCACTCAGTTCCACATCAAAGACATCATTACATTAAAGGCGTAGTTAATATTTCAGGTGAAGTGCAACTGTGTTTTTCGTTAGGCGCATTACTCGGTGTCAAGGAAGGCAAAGAAGAACAACCGGGGAATCACCGTGGATTATGCAATTGTCTTATTGTCGTTTCTATTAACGGAAAACGCTACGTTTTTCCTGCAAGTGAGTTTCGTGGACTTTATAGATATAACAAATTAGAGTTACTTAATATTCCATCAACTATAAACACAGAAGCAGCAAAATATTTAATCGGTGTTCTTAACTGGAATGCGCTTAATGTGGGTTGCATTGATGCGAGCTTGTTATTTTCTACTTTGGAAAGAAAAATTCAATGAGCAATGACAAGCAAACAGATTACAGTAACTTATCAATGTTTGAGTTGTTTTGTGTTGAGGTAGATGGCCGATGCGCATCTTTGGTGGATAGTTTGCTAAATTTGGAAAAAAAGCCTGGAAGCGCTACCCATTTAGAAGTTCTAATGCGATGTGCACATTCTATTAAAGGCGCATCTAGATTAGTTGAAATTTCGCCAGTGGAAAATATCGGACATGTTCTGGAAGATTGTTTTATGGCTGCGCAAGAAAAAAAAATAATTTTAGACGAAAATCATATTGATGTTTTACTAAACGCGGTGGATATTATAAAAAGTATTACTAAGCAAAGTGAAACTGAGTTGGCACAATGGGAAAAAAGTCATGCGCTAATAGTAAGTTCTACGATTAAATCTATTAGCGACATATTAAAATCTTCAAAACAGAATAAATCTCATACAAATTCACAACCTGATATTATTGAAGACATATTCAGTGACGCGCCTGTGTCATCCAATAGCGTTTCTGTCGGCGTCAGTGATGCACACGACAGGGTCTTACGAGTCAGTTCCGATCGGTTGAATCGGATTATGGGAATAAGCGGCGAGTTGTTAATCACTTCAAAGTGGGTCTATCCATACACAATATCAATGCTGCAAATTAAAAAAAGACAGTTAGAGTTGGCAAAAACGTTAGAAACACTTAAAGACTCACTAACAAAAATTACAAAAAAAGATTCTCAAGTTGATAACCAAATCTCTTCCGTACTGAGTAAAGCAAGTGAATGCCGCACACTGTTATCCGACCGACTCGGTGATATTGAATCATTTGATCGCAGAATGTCGACTTTGTCATCGCGTTTATACCGTGAAGTCGTGTCAAGTACGATGAGACCTTTCGCTGATGGTGTTCAGGGGTTTCAGCGAATGGTTAGAGATCTTGCCAGAAAAACAGGTAAGAAAGTCGACCTCGCTATTCATGGTCTTGAAAATGAAGTGGATCGTGATGTGTTGGAAAAAATTGAAGCGCCGTTAACACATTTGATTCGTAACGCAATTGATCATGGCATTGAACTCCCTAAGGACCGCAAAACGAAAAATAAACCTGAAACAGGCAAAATTACCATAGCAGCCGTTTACAGTGGAGGGCAGTTATCCATCGTTGTAGAAGACGATGGTTGTGGCATCGATATTGACGTGCTGAAAAAGACCATCGTTAAAAAAGGATTAGTCACGCAGGAAATCGCAGTCACTTTGTCAGAACAGGAATGCCTGGAGTTTTTATTTCTCCCTAATTTTTCTACCAAAAAAAGCGTAACTGAAATTAGCGGTAGAGGGGTTGGGCTTGATATTGTGCGAAAAACCGTACAGGAAATTCGCGGTTTAGTTCATATTAATTCAAAAAAAGGCAACGGAACCCGGTTTACCCTGCAGTTGCCACTTACTTTATCTGTTGTGCCTGCATTGCTTGTTGAAATATCGGATGAATCGTATGCGTTCCCGCTAATAAGGGTAAATCGAGTTCTCAAGGTCAACAGCAAAGACGTATTACGTATGGAAGGGCATCAGTATGTTACACATGAAGAAGAATATCTGGGATTAATATCTGCTTCTCAGGTATTTGGGAAACGACCGGAAGCATCCGATCAAGGTGAAATTTCAATCGTTGTCGTCAATGACCATCTAAACAAATACGGTGTCGTTGTGGATGAATTAATTGGCCAACGCGAATTGGTGGTGCAATCACTTGATCCACGTTTAGGAAAAGTCAAGGATATCAGTGCAACCGCTGTGCTTGAAGACGGCCGGCCCACACTAATTATTGATGTTGAGGATTTTGTTCGATCAATCAATAGCATCACTACAGACAAAAAAGTTGCCAAAGTAGTCCAAATCGCGGATGTAGTAAATCAAAAAGCAAGTAAAAGGGTACTGGTAGTTGACGATTCAATCACAGTGAGAGGTGTAGAACGAAATTTATTGGAGGCAAATGGTTATGACGTTGTCGTCGCGGTGGATGGCGTAGATGGATGGAACACTGTCCGGTCTCAAACATTTGATTTGGTTATTACAGATGTGGATATGCCAAGGATGGATGGAATTGAATTAGTCAAAATGATAAAAAATGATGCTAATTTAAATAGATTACCTATTATGATTGTTTCATACAAGGACTTGAAAGAAGATCGTGAAAAAGGATTGCAGGCAGGCGCTGATTATTATCTAACAAAGGGAAGTTTTCATGATGAAACGTTGTTGGATGCAGTAATCGACTTGATTGGCGCAGTATAAATTAAAACTATCGACAAACAAAGTAATTGAGTCTATGA
>CAZWBV010000020.1:0-17543 GCA_964632225.1 uncultured Gammaproteobacteria bacterium
TGAGGCGCTCGTCTGGCAAGGCGCGAAAGTGCAGAAATATGTCGATATTTCAAGCTTTCGCAACGCAGTCAGACGGGATGAATCGGCAGCCAAGAAGGTGAAGTTATTTATTTACAGGCCCTAAGGTCTCGACTGGAGATAAACCCAGGAGGGAGCAACTAAAGAGAAAGAGCAGATTACCGGAGGAACCACGATGGCGGAAGATACGGTCACTATAAGAGACAATGCGACGGGCAAGGAAATTAAACTTCCTGTGGTACGTGGCACAATGGGCCCTGCGGGCTTTGACATCAGAACCCTGCAAAAGGAACTGGGTTATTTCACTTATGATCCCGGTTTCATGTCGACCGCAAGTTGTCAAAGTGGCATCACCTATATTGATGGTGAAGCGGGCGTTTTATTATACCGTGGCTACCCCATCGAACAACTGGCCAAACACAGCAGTTACCTTGAGGTCTGCTATTTGTTACTCCACGGCGAACTGCCCAATACCACGGAAATGGCACAGTTTGAATCCGTTATCATCGACCACACTATGATCCACGAGGGATTGCGGCGTTTTTACTCCGGTTTCAGGCATGACGCACACCCCATGGCGATAATGGTTGGCGTTGTCGGTGCACTCTCCGCGTTCTACCATGATTCAACCGACATCAATGATCCACGACATCGCGAAATATCGGCGCACCGCTTAATAGCAAAAATGCCATCGATTGCGGCAGACAGTTTTAAATATTCAATCGGCCAACCGTTTATTTACCCTGACAATGAACTCGGTTACGCAGAAAATTTTTTGCGCATGATGTTTGCCGTACCAACAAGAAAATATCACGTCCACCCCGCTTCCGCAAAAGCGCTCGAACTGATTTTAATTTTGCATGCTGATCACGAGCAGAATGCCAGTACCTCCACAGTACGTCTGGCAAGCAGCTCGGGCGCAAACCCGTTCGCCAGTGTCGCTGCAGGCATCGCCTCACTATGGGGGCCAGCGCACGGTGGTGCGAATGAAGAAGTTATCAAAATGTTGGAGGAAATTCGTCACCCTAAAGAAATATCAAAATTTGTTATGCGTGCAAAAGACAAAAAGGATTCATTTCGCTTAATGGGATTTGGCCATCGAATCTACAAAAATCATGACCCAAGGGCCGTTATCATCCGACAAATGTGCCATGATCTACTTAAAGAACTGGATACAGTCAATGGACCCTTATTTGAAACCGCACTTGAGCTGGAAAAAATTGCACTTGAAGATGACTATTTTATAGAACGTAAACTTTACCCAAATGTCGACTTTTATTCGGGCATCATCCTCAAGGCAATCGGCATTCCACTGAACATGTTCACCGTTATATTCGCCATGGCTAGAACCGTTGGCTGGATCGCACAATGGATGGAGATGATGGAAGACAAGGAACAACGTATTGGCAGGCCCAGACAAGTTTATACCGGCCAACCAAAACGCACACATCCGGCAGAAAAATAAATCGGTTGGATCGACGCTCGCGACGATCCAACCGATTTATTTAGGTTCAACGTTATTACATGAAAAAAAATTTACCTTCGCTAATTAAAACAATAAAACAATGTACTTTATGTGCGGAACACTTTGAACATAAACCCAGACCAGTTGTACAACTAAGTAATAAAGCGACCATCCTCATTGCCGGACAGGCACCGGGACGAAAAGTACAGGCATCCGGCATACCCTTCGACGATGCAAGCGGAGATCGCCTGAGATCGTGGATGGGTATCTCACGAACGCTATTTTACGACGCAAATAAAATAGCTATTCTACCAATGGGCTTCTGTTACCCCGGCCATGGCAAAAGTGGCGATCTTCCACCACGTAAAGAATGTGCCGCAACATGGCGGCAACAAGTTTTAGATGCGATGCCAAATATACAATTAACCATTGTTATTGGTGCCTATGCTATCGACTGGCACCTCAAAGATACTAAAAAACATAATTTGACGGAAACCATCAAATCCTGGAAAGACTATAACCCCAAGGTTATACCGCTAATTCATCCTAGCCCACGTAATAATATCTGGCTGAGTAAGAACCCCTGGTTTGAGGAAGACATCCTACCTGTTCTACGAACCGAGGTTAGCCGTAAACTATCTAGGAGCTTGTCCGAGAATAGAGAACCTACTGCGGAAAAACCTTGATTCCGCAATTTTTCATAAAATCAAAAATCGTCGGTTTTTAGCTATTCTTCACGCACCTTATTCTTATTATCACAGGGATATACTATTGATATATCCCTACAAGCCGATATAATTGAATATACTTCAAGGATATACCTGGAGGCCATAATGACAACAATCCACACCACCATCTTCAAGAGCAACAAAACCCAAGCAGTACGCCTCCCTAAGCCGGTGGCATTGCCGGACACGCAAGAGCGATGGGCCTAATTCTAGTCACCAACAACTTGAAAGAATTTCAACGAGTACCGGGGCTACGAATCGAGAATTGGGTGTAAGCGAAAGTCCGCTTCCCGCCGTCAAAACGATGGCCACGACCATTGTTGCCGGCACTGAAGATCCTGAACTTCTTGCACTCGGAGAAATTGCGAAGTGGATAGAAATAAATGGCTATAAAATCTCTACCTCTTTATTGGGTAATTTGATTCTCACGATCTACCTTACGTACCACTTAGACAGCCCGCATTTTTTTGCGTAATTTAAGTGAAGTAACGGTGTTCGTTGATATGATGATTGGCTTTATTATTGGACTCGCATTCGGCATTAATGAATGGAATGCGACACTTGGTAATTGGGGGGCTTGACACCCGCTTTGCTACTCCGATAAACGGAACTAACTCTATACGTACGAGAGCCAAGCTCTAGCAGATTCCTTCTAAATCGGACAGGCTCCTAGGGAAACCCCTATAGACATTAAAATTTGAATTATCCCTAGACGAATATTATATTGGACAAAACAACCGATTACTCCTAGATTTGTATTAGTACATGTTAATGAATTAATTCAGTCTTTAAGAGGTAATTGCGTTGAGCACGATGATAATTCCTACTAAATTAGTTTACTACTTACATCACCTGCACAAACTCCACGCACAAACAACCAGCATGGTCGTAGGTGAAAAACCCAACCTATATCCACTCGTTTCAGTGATTTTTATGTTCCTGTTTTTTTCATCGATTACCCAAGCTGCCCAAACAAAAAATGAAAAAATACTGCAAGGTGAAAAAATCATTAACCAATCCTGTATTTACTGCCACCAGGCGGACGCTATAGGCAAACCAGGCGTTGCGCCCTCGTTAACAAACAAAGAATTTCTGTCCATCGCATCCGACAAATTTTTAGCGAATACAATACGGGAAGGGCGCAGTGGAACAGGTATGCCGCCATTTGCTCACTTAGGGAAAGACAAAATCAACTCGGTCATCGCCTATCTACGCTCAAAAGCCACCCTGCCGTCGCGTGCTCAAGAAATTGAAAAACAGGCGAAATCTAAGGGTAACGCACACCAAGGCAAACTATTGTTTACGCATATTTGCTCAGGCTGTCATGGCGAAACCGGCGATGGGTATAGCGCAGGGGGAACGGGAACAGCCATTGGCAAAGCCGGATTTCTAAACCAGGCATCTGATGGTTTTATCCGTACCACAATTAAGGAAGGCCGCTCCAATACTCGCATGCGCAGCTTTCAAGGTCCTGCCGGCCTGGCAAATTTATCCAACGAGGAGATTGATAATATTATCGCTTATTTGCGAACCGTTCCCAGCAAATAGAGAGCAACTACTTATGGTTAAACATTTACAACACAACAGTACAACACAACGGCTCTGCAAGTCGTTGATTATTGGTAACTGGAGGCATTACAGATGAAGCGGCATGCAGCCCACAAAAGAATGAACCGTCGGGAATTTATCAAAACCAGCGGATATATTACCGGGTCTGCGGCAGGCTTGGGTCTGTATTTGTCAGACAACCCTGAACTCGAAGCCGCACCACAGGAACCCAAAGACGCCGAAGCAGACACCCAGGTACTCGCTGCCTGCCCCTATTGTGGCGTGGGTTGCGGGACCATCATTCAGGTCAAAAATCGAAAAATTGTATCAATGCGGCCTGACAAGGATCACCCCACCAACTATGGACTTCAGTGTATAAAAGGCATGACCGCCGCTGAGCCCATTTATGTAGACCGCATCGAGGGCGACAGCTATGTACGCAAGGACGTTTGGCACGAATGGAATAAACCTAATCACGGTGACCTGGATTATATCAGCAAAACCAAAGGCTCTTTTGATGAAAAGCATTTCGTACGAGTGCCGTATGAAGAAGCCTCTAACCTGGTCGCACACAAAATAGCCCATCTGGCAAAAAAATACGGCGGCAACTCTATCGCACTTTATGGGTCCGGGCAACTGACCCTTGAAGGGCAATACCTTGAAAATCTCTTTATGAAAGGCGTACTGGGCTCTAACACAATAGAAGCTAACGCACGCATGTGCATGACCTCTGCTGTTACTGGCTATTTCGCAACATTGGGTTCCGATACACCGCCATTGGCTTACGAAGACATCGAACTCTCAGATATGGTGATGCATTTCGGACACAATGCGCGTGAGTCACACCCCATTGTCTACTGGCGCATTGCAGACTATAAAAAGAAAACAGACATTCCAACCGTAGTCGTCGACCCACGCTACACGGGCACCAGCAAGGGTTACGATGATATAAATTCCAAAAACCAAGTGCATATTCCCATCCTCAACGGCGATATTAGTTTTCTGAATGCCATCGCGCATGTATTACTTAAAGAACATAAAGATGTTATCGACTGGGATTTTATGAAAAAACACACTACCGGTTGGAAAAACTATACCAAGGGTGTGCTGGCACGTTACAGCCCGGAACAAGTCCAGGATCGCATGGGCGGCAAAAATCACGACATCCCGCCAGCACTCATCCGACGCGTTGCGGGCATGTTTGCTGATGCAACACGCAAACGATTAGCACGCGGCAAGGATGGTCACGGCGGCGTCCTCATCATGTGGGGAATCGGCTATAACCAGCACATTCACGGGCAACATAATGTCATCTCCATCATTAACCTGCTCACGATGACGGGCAACCTGGCAAAACCTGGTTGCGGCCCTTTTTCTATGACAGGCCAACCTAACGCGATGGGTGAGCGTTTCACAGGCGGCCTTACTGGGCGACTACCCTTCAACCAACCGCTAACGAACAGTAAACACAGACTCAAAATGGCGAAAGCCTGGCGTGTACCGGAAAAAAATCTGAAACAGGCGATGAATTCCGAAAACCCGGGATACGCCGTTGGCATGATGGAGCGCGCATTAAAAGATGATGTAAAGGCAATGTTTTTTGTATATGCCACACACATTGACTTACCCGATCAGCACAATCTTGTGCGGCCTGCAATTTCCAAAACATTTAACGTCGTCCAGGAAATTTACCGGCACGCACCCAATAATCTGTATGCCGACGTTATTTTTCCTGCTGCCACCTGGGGTGAAGTCCAAGGTGTTTACATTAATTCGGAGCGTCGCATCTATGTCATCGACAAAGCCGCCAATCCACCGCTGGGCTGTCGCCCGGACATGGACATGGTCATCGACAAAGGCAAAGAGATTGCCGATTTACTGGGCATGGACGGCGACAAAATTTTTCCATGGAAACGCCTGGCGAACGGTGATTATGATGCAGAGGAAATTTTTCGTGAAATCATCGCAGCGTCAAAAGACACCGACACTGACTTGACAGGCATTCTTGCAGTAGAAGAGCAGGACAACATCAGCCCTTACCAACAAATACGCAACTTGCGTGGCATTCAATGGCCAGCACCGACCTATACCCTGGCGAAATCCGGCGGCGCAACCCGGCGATATATGGCACAAGAAGGAAAATGGGAAAATCGACCTTACGGCTATTTCCGCACCAAAGATGGAAAAGCACATATTAAATTATGTGAACAGGATTATTCACAACGAAAAGAAATTACCCGGCAACTAATGGAATTTGGTGCTGTTGCGGGAAAATACACTATCGACAATCTTCCGTTGTTAAAAAAGGCCCGGGATATGGCGCTCACCCCTGATTTACCCGATGAGGAACATCGAAGCAAGCCCTGGAAAGATATTCCAAAAAATAAATATCCGTATTGGTTAGGTTTAGGCGTTGTTTACGAACATTTCCACACCGCAAAATCAAACCGCAGCCCAACGACGCAACGCCTGGTACCGGAAATGTATGTTGAAATACACCCGGATGACGCAACCGACCTAAAAATAAAGGACGGTGATAAAGTAAAATTAATCACCAGACGCGGCTCCTTTGAGGCGCGTGCTTCTGTGGGCACCAATACACTAATAAAACCTGCACGTAATAATGTACCGCGAGGTTATATGTTTAGTCCCTGGAATTTATCGGTGGCAGATAGCGCAGACCCCAAAAAAAACAAATGGCTGGTCAATGGCACTTCATCCCGCGTCTGGGATATCGTTTCCGGCCAGGTAGACTTTAAAAAACTGGCAGTTCGAATCGAAAAAGTTTAACCAACGCGTCGATAAAGCTACTGCGAACACGTAATCAATAGCACCTTAGGAGCAGACAATGGATCGCCGAGTTTTCTGGAAAATTTTATCAGGCAGCAGCCTGGCAGCACTCATTGCTTCTCTCGCTTCAAAAACGGGCGTCGCGGCAAACACCCGGACTACATCGCGGTTTTTGCGCCCACCCGGTGCGCTCGCGGAAGACGCGTTTCTTGATCGCTGTATCCGCTGTGGAAAGTGCGGTGCAAGCTGCCCCAACGAAACCATCAAGTTTTTTAATTTTGAAAATGGTCTGTCTTCGCTGAATACACCTTACATCGTTCCGCGTGAAAAACCCTGCGTATTATGCATGAAGTGTGGAGAGGCCTGCCCTACTGGCGCGATTCAGAAAATACCGCATGAAGCCGAACCAATCATGTCTAAAGTAAACATGGGCAAAGCCGTTATCAACAAAGATTTATGCCTCTCCTATCAAGGAAAAAGTTGCGGCGTATGTTATCGTGCCTGCCCGTTGCCCGATGTTTCAATGACCGTCGGCTACATGGAACAACCGACAGTGACAGATGCCTGCGTAGGATGTGGCATTTGTGAACGAGCCTGTATTCAAATGCCACAAGCGATTAAAATCACACCTGCTGCAATGAGAGCCAACATTTGAACTCAATCACACCTATTGACAGTAAAAATTTGATCGCAACGCGTTTTGTATTGCGCCGACACCTGAACAAATTGCGTTGGCTAACGTTGGCTATCATCTTTTCCTTGCTTATACTCCTGCCGCTCCTGCATTTGTATCAAACCTATCTGGCGGCCAATGCTTATCCGCTATTATCAAATAACGAAAAACTTATATTCAACGCAATGCAAAGCCTCACCGCACCCTTTACAGGCGCACCGGAATCTGATCTCGACAACTTTAAGGGCACTACCTGGTCCGGCACACTGTTTGGTATACAACTTAGTGACCCATTGGCGGTTCTCGCCGGCATGTCAGCAAGTTTCTCAGTTGACGCACCCTTTATTATATCAGCACTCATTCCTGTCTTATTAACGTTAATACTGGGACGTTTTTTTTGTGGTTGGATTTGCCCAGCGACCTTTATATACGAACTCAACGACAACCTCGGCACCTGGTTACGCACGTTACTAGGCGATCGGTTCGGCAAGACCGGCCTGCTGGTTGGGCGCCATCGCTTCGACCCAAGGTTAAAATATTTCGTTCTGGCAATCTGCATTATCATCACGACAGCCGCAGGCACAGTATTAATAAGCAACATTTACCCTCCGGCCGTTATCGGGCGCGAAATATACTATTTGGTAGTAATGGGTAGTTTTGGTATTGGCTTTACCTTTTTTTTGCTAACACTGCTATTCGATTTACTCATTGCACGACGCGGCTTTTGCCGTTATATCTGCCCAGGCGGTGCGCTTTATTCCCTGCTGGGTCGTTTTCGCATTTTACGAATACAACGCGATGTCGCCCATTGTAACGATTGTGCCAAATGCGATACCGTCTGCCAGTTTGGCCTTACCCCCATGCAAGACAGTTTTGGTCCTGATTGCAATAATTGCTCTGCCTGCGTCGCCATATGCCCTACGGACGCGCTGTCATTCAACACCCGCACGCACGATATAAATTTCCAAGGACCAGGGCACTTGGGAAACAATTATAAAAAACAACTGAAAGAGAACCCGCTATGAGAAGAATACGCTTGAAATACAAGATCATGTATATTCTAGGCATACTAGTCATAACGCTAATCAGCACGCAGGTATTTGCGCACCACGTACTTGGAAGGCCTTCCTATAGTTTAAATGAAGACTCCAACACCCCGCCAAGCATGCAATCTGAAGTTATTGTCGGTGACTACAACATTAGCTATATGGCCTTTCCCGCCTTTCCGAAACCCAATGAACCAGGCCGAATTAACTTTTATGCATCACATATCGACACAGGCAAATCCTATGCCGGCAAAGTGACGTTTAAAATTAGAAAAGACAGTTGGTTCCCGACTAACACCCAAACACTGGGTATACAAACCGAAGACGACCACGTGTACCGTCAAAACTTTACGTTTAAAGAAGGAGGCAACTATATCATCAGCGCAGAGTTCCAAGATAACAACACGCCCTACAAAATTGATTTTCCATTGCGCGTAGGTGCGCCCATTTCGACAGTTCCATTGGGCATTCTTATCGGTATATCGATATTAATTTTATTGATTGCGAACACGCTGCAGCAGAAAAAGCTACTGCGATTGAAAATCAAACAACATCACCTGGATAACAGCAATTTTGATAATGTGAGGTACAAGACATGAGCACAATATTACGGTATTTTTTATTCATTTTAGTCACCCTGGTATTATCATCCGCACTGGCAGGTGACATTATCAAAGGAAAAGCAAAGGCCAAGTTATGCGCAGGTTGCCATGGCGAGAACGGCATCGGCGTTAGCCCCATTATTCCTAATCTCGCAGCACAAAAAGAAGCATACCTGGTCAGCACATTAAAGGAGTTTAAATCCGGTGCAAGAAAGAATGGCATCATGTCCCCTATTGCAACGACCATGAGCGACGATGATATTAACGATCTTTCAGCTTATTTTTCCAGTTTAAAATAGATTACAGAATACAATATTAAATATGAAAGGTGAACTTACATGACGGACGACACTCTCCCCCCGGTAGATGAAGATCGCAGGGACTTTATACTAAACACCGCAACCAGTGTTGTTGCTGGCGCAGGCATAGCAACCGCATGCTGGCCCTTTATCAGCAGCATGAACCCAAGCGCAGACGTGCTTTCAAAAGCAACCAGTGAAGCCAGCTTGAAAGGATTAAAATCGGGCGAAATGAAAACAGTGGCTTGGCAGGGAAAACCCGTCTTTATTTTGCATCGGACAAAAAAGCAAATTACCTCGATGGAAACCTCAGACGGAGGCGGCAAGGACCCGCAGGCAGACAGTGAGCGCGTGCAAAATCCAGACTGGCTGATTGTCATCGGATTGTGTACCCACCTAGGCTGTGTACCATCACGTAAAAAAAACGGTTGGTTTTGTCCCTGCCACGGCAGTGTTTACGATAACAGCGGTCGAATACTGTCCGGGCCGGCGCCGCGTAACCTGGATCTGCCGCCCTATGAATTTATTTCATCTGAAAAAATCATTATAGGTAAAGCTGAAGCCTAATACCGCATCTATAGATTTCTATTAGCTCTAAACAGGAGAATATAATGAAGCATGTCATTGGCTGGATTGACAGGCGTTTCCCGCTGACAGCGTTTGTAAAAAAGGAACTCACTGAATACCCGACGCCACGGAATTTGAGTTTTTGGTGGAATTTCGGCTCACTCGCAGGCATTGTATTGGTTATCCAGATTATAACAGGCATCTTCTTAGCGATGCACTACAAGGCGGATGCAACATTAGCATTTGACTCAGTCGAACATATAATGCGGGAAGTAAACTATGGCTGGTTAATCCGTTTTATGCATTCAACCGGGGCGTCTGCATTTTTTTTAATGATTTTTATTCATATGGCGAGAACGCTATATTACGGCTCCTATCGCGCACCTCGCGAACTAATGTGGTGGACCGGGCAAGGTTTATTATTATTACTCATGGCAACGGCATTCACGGGTTATTTGTTGCCCTGGGGACAAATGTCTTATTGGGGCGCACAGGTTATTACCAGTTTATTTGGTGCCGTACCCTTTCTGGGTGATGAACTGGTCACTTGGTTACGTGGTGGCTTCACTGTCGGCGATGCAACGCTAACACGCTTTTTTTCACTTCATTATTTAATTCCCTTTATTATCGTCGCTGCCGTCGTGATTCATTTAGTTGCGCTGCATTCGGTGCGCAGTAGCAACCCGTCCGGCATTAACCTGGATGACAAAAATAATATACCATTTCACCCCTATTTTACGATAAAGGATCTTTTCGGCATCAGCGTATTTTTTGCCGTATACAGCTATTTCGTTTTCTTTAGTCCGAACCTGCTCATCGAAGCGGATAACTATATTCCCGCAAATCCTATGCAAACCCCGGCACATATTGTGCCCGAATGGTATTTTTTACCGTTTTACGCAATATTGCGCGCTGTGCCTGATTTAGTTGGCGGCGTTATTGCCATGGGCGTTTCCGTTATGATTTTCGCCGCAATGCCGTATCTAGACCGGTCAAAAATACCGGGCGGCGCTCGCTACCGCCCAATCTTTCGTGTCATGTTTTATTTATTCATGCTTGATGTATTAGTTCTTGGGTACGTCGGCGCGCACCCACCAGAAGGGTTTTTAGTTCCTTTAGGCCAAATCGCCACCTTCTTTTATTTTGCGTCTTTCGCACTGCTGCCTTTTTTTTCAAAATGGGAAGAAACATGGCTGCGAAAAAGAGGATTACCTGCAGAAGTCGAAGCAATGATGGCAAGCGAGGAAATACAACTATCAGATCGACGCCATAAGAAAAAAGACCGCAGAAGAAATAGTACCGAAGTTTCAGGAGCTACTCGCAATGACTAATCGAATCAAATTTATTTCACTGATATTGTCTTCGATCTGGTTTAGCATTGCCTTTACAACGATTGCCTTTACAACGACAACAATTATTTTTGCAACAACCAGTTTCGCATCAACAGGCGGATTTCCACTGGAAAATATCAAATTTACCCAGGACCAGGCGAGTTTACAACGTGGTGCAAAAATATATTACAACGTCTGCCGAATGTGCCACAGTATGAAATACATCAAATACAAAACCCTGGAAGAAATTGGTTTTAATAATAATCAAATAGATGCATTACGCAACGAGAAACCAAAAAGTACAGCATTAAGTAAAACCATCACCGACTCTGTACTAAATACCTTTTATGGCCAGGTTCCACCTGACCTATCGTTAATGGCGAAAGCCCGCAAAAACGGACCGCAATACATTTATACTTTACTGACTACGTACAGCGAAAAAGAAGGCGTCTATGAAAATGCCGTTTTTCCTGGAATTAAAATGCCCGATGTATTGAATATTGCTGCCGCGACAAACGAACGCCAAAAAGAAGAAATTAGAAACCACGCCAGGGATGTAACAGAATTTCTGCTCTGGAGTTCTGACCCACGCGCTGCGATTAGGAAAAATATCGGTATCTACGTTATTGTATATTTCATCATTCTCAGCGCTATGCTGTTTTTAATCATGAAACGCGTATGGAGCAGATTAGACAATTAAAGCTCAGTTCTTTAGATTCAAAAAAGATGAATATGAAGAGTTATTTTTTTGTTACATATTTCAAAATCTCAACGACCTGCTGGGTTGTTTTAGCCCAGGACATCGCAGCCGCATCGACCTCTTTAAGGGGGTGTATAATATTTTCGTCATGCAATGTGACATAAGGTATATTCATCGCAGCACAGTAACCAGCATCAAAAGCGGCATTCCATTGTTTATATTTATCGCCAAATCGAATGATCACGAGGTCACTTTGCTGAATAAGTGTTTTGGTCCGAATGGCATTAATTTTTGACGACTTATGATCGCGCCAAAATGAATTAGATTCTTCTCCCAAGTGATCACCGGCCGCATCACTCGCTTCATGATCGGTGACAGCGGATGAGAAATTAACATTCAAATTAAGCGCACCAGCACTCTGGATGATTTCATTTCGCCAATCAGAATGTATTTCACCAGACAAATAGATATTAAGACTCAATGTCGTTCTCCAATTTATTGAGGTTAGAATTTTACATTGTTTAAATCATTTTTGTTGTTTAAATCATTTTTCTTACCCATATAAAGAATACTTGCTGCGGTTATTGAGACCAATACACCGCATGTTGTAATAATTTTTGTGTAATTAACATCTAAACCTGAAAACAAAGCCGAGACCATAAGACCAATCGGTAACCCAGACAGGGAAACGACCCAAAATTTATCCAGATGGAATTCACGCAATAGAAGATAAACGGGTAGTCCAAATACAAGTGTGCAGGCATAAGAAAAGGGCGCAGCCAACAGGGTGCTATATAAAAGAGGTATTAGCAATAACCACCAACCACCATTTAAATAAGCGTCGAACTGAAATTCAGTTAACAACAATGCTGGGCCTGCCATCAAAGGTGAAAGCAGGATTGCACGTAATTCACTACTATTTATGTTTTTTGTAATCAATATAACAACAACTTATAAATTAGGTACCAAACAAACCGGGAAGAGAAAGTACTGCAGCCATAAGCAACTTCCGCCGTCCTGATGATTACGGCGTCAACACTGCTGCTTTTCTCTCAAATTAAATCTAAAAACAACGCATTATAATCATCAATTTTTTCGAAAAAATATTCTTTTTGTTTTTTAGACATCGTTTTTGATATGGAAACGATTAAATCCATATACCTTTGTTTTTTTTGTTTCAATTTCTTCTTTGATTGCTCATTCCGCAGATTATTATAATTTAATCCTTTAATATTTTCTATTACATCTTTCCCTATTTTCGCTTGTTTTAATAGCACCGACAATTGTCTCTGCCACTCTAGTCGAAGTCGGTAGTGTTCTGCATAATGCCATTCATACGACATTACAAAACTATTCAATATACCCTTTTGTTGCTCAGTTAAGTCATCAAGCCAATTTTCAAATTGTTCAGTTAATTTCTCTAATTTTTGTTTCTTAAGTTCTTCCTTGTTCTTATTTAAGTACATTTCTTGAAATTCATCATTTTCATCAATAAAAATATCCATCACTTCTTTGGTTTGGTCTGCTGTTAACCCAGGAAGCAAAATACCGATATCATCGATGAGTCTGGCTATACTGCTTTTATAATAGGCATTTACGCTGGTAAAATGATTGTTAACCTTAGCACGGTCCAGACCATTTTCAACATCATCGCGAAATGCTTTTATCCAGTTAGCGTACTGGCTCAATTGCGTTTTACGGTGCCAACGGAGACTTTTGTCCAGTTGTTTTTTTAGCAATTCTGACTGCTCATTATCTAATGAGACATATTGCTCAATATACTGAGCGATTATCCAGTCCAGTTGCGTGTATACGAACTTTGTAGCACACGCCTGCAACATCAACGCAAAGATGAATAGAGACAATAATTGAAAAATATACTTTATATTATTTCTGTATTTTTTCATAATATAATATTCTAAAAAAAAACAATAACCGATACTGTCACGAAACGGGGACCAGTGAACAGACCAGGTAAACTATGGTACATAAAAATGATTATTGTTCAAAATCATTTAAACAAAGAGACGGTAATGAAAAGACCACAAGGCCCCTGCTCCATTTCTTCTTCAGCCTAAATAAATCAGTCGGACCATCGCAAGGACGCCGTTGGGCTACAACTTGCAAAAAATAACAGCCATTATCATTCTACTTGGAGCACGCCAAACTTCTATTAATCTACGCCCCAATTGAACCGTTTGATCCCGCGATGGAACTAATTTGTTATGCAACGTGCTGATGGGGCACGGAGCAAAATTTTTATAATGGTATTAATGGAGGGTATAAATAATGAGACATAACTTAAAAAATAAATGCTTAGATGGTAAGCGCTTAGAAGGCAAAAACGTAGAAAGTAAACGTAAATTGTTACACAAATATTCAATAAAAGCGGTTGTTCTGTCCATCGCAATCGGCTCAATTTCTATCGCAGAGTCATCTGCTTCCAGCGACACACTTCAAGCGGCCAATATACAATCAAAATTCATCAGCGCGAATGCCGATCGAGCCATTAAAGATCAATATATTGTGGTATTTAAAAATCAATACATTGATCAACAGACGATCACTTTCTTCGGACAGGCCTCAATCAACTCGGCCAGCACGATGGACTATCGTCGCTATGTTGTCGCAAATACCACAACAGAAATGGCGAACTCACACAACGCGACCATAAAAACACAATATCATGCCGTGCTACCTGGTTTTTCCGCTCAAATGACGGAGACAGATATGCGTGCCTTGCTTGCGGATAATCGGGTGGCATTCATTGAGCAGGACCAAATCATGAGGGCAAATATTACTCAAACTAACGCAACTTGGGGGCTTGACCGAATAGACCAAGCAAATTTACCGCTCGATTCATTCTATAGCTATAATACCGATGGCAGCACTGTGCACGCTTACATCATCGATACCGGTATCTTTGTGTCTCACAGTGATTTTGCCGGTCACGCAATAGATGGCCGAGATTTAGTCGATAATGACAACATTGCAAATGACTGTAACGGTCATGGTACCCACGTTGCCGGGACCATTGGCAGTTCAACCTTCGGTGTCGCTAAGAACGTTACACTCGTCGGCGTGCGTGTTTTAGGCTGTGATGGTACAAGCCCAAACTCGGTCGTCATCGCCGGTGTGGATTGGGTCGCACAACATGCGGTTCACCCAGCGGTTGCGAATATGAGTCTAGGCGGCGGGTCATCCAGAGCACTTGATGCCTCTGTGCAAAATGCAATTAACAAGGGTATAACCTTTGCCGTTGCCGCAGGCAACAGTAATTCTGATGCGTGTATCGGTTCACCAAATCGTGTTGCGGATGCGTTAACCGTCGCCTCTTCTACTTCTTCCGATAGCCGTTCCCTTTTTTCAAACTGGGGAGCCTGTGTAGATCTATTTGCGCCTGGATCAAATATTACCTCTACCTGGAACAACGGTAGCAGCGTTACCATCAGTGGCACGTCAATGGCCGCACCTCACGTTGCCGGGGTGGTCGCGTTGTATTTACAGGACAATCCCTTTGCCACGCCAGCGGAGGTAAATGCGGCCATCGTCAACAAGACGATAAGCGAAAAAATTACCGACACCAATGGCTCACCGAACCGTTTGCTGCAATCGAATTTTAACGGCGCAACACCCCCCCTGCCTCCACTATCACCATCACTACCCAACAATAGCGCATTGGAAAAAGCCGTTGCAGTCACCCGTTTGTCCGGCCTAACGGACAATGAACTGCACTACACCATGGCTGTTCCGAGTGGGGCGGCTGACTTAAACTTTAACATGAGCGGTGGCATTGGAGACGCTGATCTGTATGTGAAATTCGGCTCTGCACCCACAACCTTTTCTTATGATTGCCGCCCCTTTCTAGTTGGCAATGTTGAAAATTGTCACTTTGCCAACCCAAATGCCGGCACTTATTTTATTATGATACGGGCTTATAACGACTATAGTGGTACTTCCCTGGTGAGTGATTACACCCCAACGATCAGCGGAGGCAATGAATTATTCTTTGAAAATACCGTGAATACGCCGATTCCAAACGACCTAAACGGTTTCGCGCCAAGCGTGAATAGCGCTATTTTCGTTAATGACTCGGGCTCTACAAGTACTGTCCAGGTCACATTGGATATTAAACATGCTAACCCTGGAAACTTAGTGATTGAAATAGTCTACCCCGACGGCACAAGAACACCGCTGGATACCTTGGGCGCTGGAGCAGGCACTTATACAGTGGATTTCCCAAGCCGCACCATAGGTATATGGCAACTAAAAGTGCGCGACATGGGAAGAAGTGGCGTTGTGGGCTTTATCGATGGTTGGTCAATTACGTTTAGATAGCACTAAATAGACGTTTTCTTTAAAAGCAATAAAAAAAGGGTAAATAAGCTAACGCGAATTTACCCTTTTTTTAACCGCAGCATTAAACCTCTGGTTCTGATTAGGTATGAATTGTGCGGCCATCGACGGCCAATGCGGCTTCATGCATGGCTTCTGATAGTGTTGGATGTGCGTGTACCGTTCTGGCAATGTCTTCTGCGCTGGCGTTGAATTCCATTGCTACAACCACTTCGGCAATCATTTCCGACGCATGTGGACCAAGAACATGAACACCTAAAATTCGGTCGTACTTTGCGTCACTTAGAATTTTAATCATACCCTCGGTTTCATTCATTGCATGTGCACGGCCATTTGCTTTAAATGGAAAAACACCTTCTTTAAATTCAATACTTTCTTCTTTTAGTTGCTGGGACGTTTTACCTACCCAGGCGATTTCGGGCGAAGTATATATCACCCACGGAATGGTTTGATAATTAACATGGCCTGACTGGCCTGCTATCTGTTCAGCAACGCAAACACCCTCTTCCGACGCTTTGTGCGCCAACATAGGCCCCCGAACGACATCCCCGATGGCATACACCCCCTTCAAATTTGTCTGGCAGTGATCGTCTACTTCTATAAAACCCTTATCATCTACATTTAAACCAACCGCCTCACTGTTCAAGCCATGGCTATTTGGACTTCGACCCGTTGCGACCAACAAACGATCCACCTGAATTTTTTGCTCACCTTCTGCGTCTTTATAAACCACGGCCACTTGTTTTTTTGTTGTTTTTACTTCTTTTACCGTCGCACCCAATTTAATATCCAGCCCCTGTTTTTGCAGTAAACGATAGGCTTCTGCCGCAATAGATGGCTCAATACGCGACAAAAATTGCTTGCCTCGATTTAACACCACTACTTTGCTGCCTAACCGGCTCCAAACACTGCCTAACTCCAGACCAATGGCGCCACCGCCGATAACGGCCAGCTTTTTTGGCACCGTTTCAAACGCAAGTGCGCCCGTTGAATCAACAACACGATCACCCTCTATTAAAATATCATCTTGCATCGCAGGCGATGAGCCAGTTGCGATTATAATGCTCGACGCCTCTACCACGTCTGTTGTATCACCTTGCAAAACAACTTCAATTTGTTTGTTTGAAATCAAACGGCCCTGGCCATGCAACCAAGCCACTTTATTTTTCATGAACAGCGTGGTGATACCGCCTGTCAGGGTTTTAACAATATTGTTTTTGCGTGACATCATCGTATGCAGATCCAGCTCTAAACTGCCAATTTGAATACCATGATCGGCGAAGTTATTTTTAGCGCGGTAATACTGTTCTGATGACTCAAGCAGGGCTTTGGACGGGATACAGCCGACGTTAAGGCAGACACCTCCGAGTGACGGTGCGCCATCGTGGTCACGCATATTATCGATACACACTGTACTCAG
>CAZWBV010000021.1:0-10327 GCA_964632225.1 uncultured Gammaproteobacteria bacterium
AAAAGAGGCCGTTCGACACTGTTACCATCATACACGGCTCTGTTGCCTAATTTAACACCTAATGCACCCGCACCCGCCGCCATAACAACACCAGCATTAGGGCTATTGGTGAGTTTTCCCTGCAAAAACCAACACTTAATCGCGGTAGAGAAATCGCCAGCGAAGGAATAACTTATTGCAGTAAGCCTTGCTGGCAGCCAATTTAACGCATCATCAAGACGCGCTGCAAACCAACCAAAGTGCTGATAACGGCGATTCCGGTAACCCCACATCGCATCCAGCGTATTGGCAAGCCGGTAGAGTATGACCCCAGGTGCACCGGCAATGATGAACCAGAAGATAGCCGCAAACAGAGCATCATTGCCATTTTCCAACGTGGACTCGACTGTCGCCTTAGCAATCTCGGACTCTGTCAATGAATGGGTATCGCGGGACACCATTTTTGCGACTTCACGCCGCGCAGCGACAAGATCACCGCGCTTCAGCGCATAACCGACTGACCGTGCGTGCTGGAAAAGACTGTTGGCACCTATGGCCAAATATAAAATGAAGACATCAAAAGCAAACGCCACGCCCGGTACCGAGATAAAAGTCGAGGTAAAAAAGACGGCAAGTAACATCACCGGCACAACAAGAATAAGCACGCACAGTATGCCCATTATTTTAAGGTGAAGCGTTTTAAGGTGAAGCGTTTTAAGGTGAAGCGTTTTAAGATAAAGACATCGCAGAAAGCGAGTCCAACGGTAACCGGGATCCTCGGCAGAATATTCACTCAAAGGATAGGCCTTGCGTTCTACCCACTTTGCTAAATTTCCAAAGGCAACCAAGGGATGATAACGTTTTGGTTCACCCAGGTAATAATCAAGCAAAATAGCCGCAATAACCAGTAGAATAGTGACCATAATAAGACTTAGAATACCTCACAGAATCATCTAATACCTTTCAATTATACGTAACAATAAACTTAAATAAAGCAAACCACATGGCAAAAACAATAATGATACAGGGCACAAACTCAGATGCCGGCAAAAGTATCATCGTCACCGGACTGGGGCGACTACTGCGTCGCAGGGGCTACAAAGTCGCGCCCTTTAAACCACAAAATATGGCACTCAATAGTGCTGTTACTGCGGATGGCGGTGAAATAGGTCGAGCCCAAGCCGTACAGGCACAGGCGTGTGGCCTGCAAGCAACGACCGATATGAACCCGGTTTTAATTAAACCAAACTCTGACACCGGCGCGCAGATTATCATCAACGGTAAGCCAATCGGCAATATGGACGCGCAGACTTACCATGAGTACAAATCCGTTGCCAAAAAAGCGGTATTAAATGCTCACGCACGATTAATAAAACAGTTCGACTATGTTGTTGTTGAAGGTGCCGGCAGCCCGGCAGAAATTAACTTACGTGAAAATGACATTGCGAATATGGGCTTTGCAGAAACGATAGATTGTCCAGTGATACTGGTTGCCGATATTGACAAAGGTGGCGTATTCGCACAAATTATCGGCACACTTGAATTGTTATCTGAATCGGAGCAAAAGCGAATTTGCGGCTTTATTATTAATCGTTTTCGTGGTGACATTTCGCTGCTAAAAAGTGGACTAGACTGGCTGGAACAAAGAACCAAAAAACCCGTCTTGGGCGTCCTGCCCTTTATACACGGGCTGCATATCGAAGCCGAAGATGCGCTGCCAAATAGGGCGATAACACAAAACACCAACCAGACCCTGGATATTATTATACCGGCGCTTCCGCGGATAAGTAATCACACTGATTTTGACGCACTGCGTTTACATCCCCAGGTCAGATTACATTTTATTGGGCCGGATATGACGATTCCACCTGCTGACCTGATCATTCTACCAGGCTCAAAGTCAGTGTGTGCCGACCTGGACTGGCTACGCAAACAAGGATGGACACAGGCGCTACAAAAACACTTACGCTATGGTGGAAAACTAATTGGTATATGCGGGGGTTTCCAAATGCTCGGACGCACTATACATGATCCATTGGGGCTGGAAAGCACAAGAAAACACGTAACGGGGTTCAATTTTATGAACCTGAAAACAACACTGGAAAAAGAAAAAGTAGTTGCACAAAAGGCGGGAAAACTGGTTATCGATAATATTCGTATTACCGGGTATGAAATTCACATGGGCAAAACATCGGGTGTCGATTTATCAAAACCGGCAATATATCTGGAAAACGGTGACACCGATGGCGCTATTTCAGAGGATAATCAAATTTTGGGCACCTACTTGCATGGATTATTTGACTGCGCTGAAGCAACCCAAAGTATTTTAAAATGGGCGGGTTTGATAGCGCCAACAACATTTAATTATCACTCTTTTCGGGAATCGGAAATTGACAGGCTGACAGATGTGATAGAAGCGCGTATCGATTTATCATTGATAAGCCACAAACTGTTTAATCAAGAAACAAGATCGCTTTAACCTATACCCGTAGCGTTTGGGATTTAGGTGAGGGGGCGAGAGCAGGAACGGTGGCTTCAACTGATTTATTTAAGTTTAAACAGACAACCTATTATAGCCGAGGTAAAATATGAGTAATGAAAATAGAATCATTGTAACGGATATTCAGATGCCCTTTTTTTCCATGGTGATATTTATGGTTAAATGGGCCGTTGCCGCTATCCCGGCATTATTTATTCTGGCAACACTAGGCTCAATATTTTCAACTATCGTAAGTAGCCTTTTATTTGGAAGCCAGGGTGACATAAACATCTAAGAGGCTGCCCAAGAACACACAAACCATAATTTCTGTCACATTTTGTATGTTAATTAAGGGTATAGTGTGTAAAACCTAACCTAAACTGATAACCCGTACTCCTCATTAACTTGCTATTAATTATAGAATAGGCCGTAAAGGGGTTATAATCTGTATCCTCTTTGGTAAAGAACAATTTGTTAAAGAACAACAAAGTCTGGATTAGTAGCTCGAATGAACGACACAGCCGTCGTACTTTTGCTAATGGTGATAGTCTGGTACTGGTGGGACTCTGCCTGGGCCAAAGAAATCGCCCGGCGTGCTGGCAAAAAAGCCTGCGACGAGGTGGATTTGCAATTTTTAGATGATACCGTCGCCAGGCAAAAAATCTGGTTTAAACGCAATAATCGTGGTCGTATTATAATTTGCAGATCTTATTATTTCGAGTTTGCTAATCAGGGTGACACGCGCTACAAAGGAAAAATAGTATTACTTGGTAAATATATAGACACAATTCAAATGCAAGCTTATAAAATCTAACCCAATGAATGACTTCAACTTTAAAAATTCACATCTTAGAATTACAGCCTTAATAAACAAGCTGAACATCGAGAAAACAGCGACTATCGCAGGCTCATTTTTTCTCATGTTCATTATTGCGTTTTCTCTGTATTCAATAATTCGAAAAAACCAACAAAGGCAATTGCAATCAACTGCGAGCGAATTTCTTGTAAAATCAATCTCGTCAATCGCGAATAATTGGGATTACAGTGAAACGAAGTCAGCCTATTCCGATGAACTCATACAAAATATAGAAAATAATAACGTTCGTATTTTTAACAGTTTCTCCCGCCTGGGGAAATTTGTTTCCAGTGAAGAGCCTGTCCCGTTAGACGCTAACCCGGCTCCAGCCAATAGTGACCTTATTATCAAAGTGAGCTATAAAGTACTCGCGACATTCGAAAACGGCCAGGCCCTATTTTTGTTTAACCTAATTGATCAGGGGGGAACGCCCGTTATCAATTTTATCAATATTGATGCCGTATATTATGTTTATTCTGCGATCAACACTTTTGACGCGGAGACCTCTTTCAACGACGAGGATTTAGATCCCGACACCCGGGATGGGCAACCCCCTTAATCTTTATCCTTCACTAATTACACGGACCTCCCCGATTAAGTGCCAGGCGGACTTTATTTCATTATAAATTATATGGATAATTTTCTGATTCGTTCAAGAAATAACTATTTTGGTCGAAGTTTATTGATACACATAAATAAATCACTGTAGCAGTGTATTTTTAACCGGCCAATACCTACTAAAAAAGAAATGACATGGATTACAAGTTAACCAACATAAATAAGAAAAAAGAGGCGCCTTGCAAAAAAAGCAAATCAGGCTCCCCGAAATTGGGGTGCATTAATTTATCTATACCTCCTTTCCGAAAAGGGTCAAGAAAGAAAAAACTCGGTGACAAAATACCCATTCAACGGTGGCATGAATTACGCGCACATCCAGAAACCCTGTTACGCGAAGTAGCGGCCTTTATGAGGCCGACAAACCGTGAACTTGTCGATACGCAGGATCGATTATATGTCGCAGAAACCACCTTGCAGGCAATTGTTCATGCGATAAATATTGTTTTCAATAAATATTTGCAAGACGAAGATTTCCCGGAATCTGAAACGCAACGTGAGTATTTAAGTTTTGCCATAGACGCAATCCAACAGATAAATACTGCCTTTAAACGTATTTTTAAACAGGAGTACGAGAAGTCTTTCAATTCACCCATTAAACTGGTTCAAGACCGGGTTAGGCACGCAGGGTTCCGAATATTGGAACTCACTCAGATAGAACAGCGGCTGCTCGCTTCATCCTATCAAAAACTACCGGACATAAGTTGGAGAGATTTCAATCAAGTTTTTTATGTACATTGGTTTTATAACAGTTACTCGCAACAACGTGAATTATCGGGATGTTTAAAATTAAAATCGCTACATGAAAAAACCAGTTTCACTGGGAACCAATCCAAGACGCCGCTTCAATTATATTTGACGATACAACTGTTCGGCTTGGTGGACGGCAACAGTTTACCAAATAAAATTCAGCACATTTTAGACGAATACCTTAGCTTTGTAAATTATCGCGTCCCCGTTAATGAATATGACGGTGAGAATCTTGTTGATGGTCAACTGATTATTTCACACAACCAATCAAAATCACCTCAATTTAAACTGAAAAATGTTGAAACACCAGCGTTACAACTTGATATATTTGACCTTTGGCGAATAATAAAAAAGGATGCGGCAGCACAAGAAAGAATTAATGGCGGTACTACAGACAATATTTCACCTGCATTAGCAACACTCAGTGAAACTGATCGTACACCATTTGTTAAAACCATCGTTAAACAACTACGATTTTATTCCAGAGAGAATAACAGAGAACATATCGCAGGCTCCGTTCCACTGCAAATTTATGTCGGATTTTCTGATTGTCATAAAGCAATGCAACGCAAGACGCGCGCTGAAAATAAGGAATTTAACCAAAACATGGAATTAATGCAGATATTATCTGAAAATTCCGCCAATGTCCCGGATGATCATAAACGCAGCGCAAATGAACCATGGTATTTGGTGGATGAAAGCGAAGGCGGGTTACGGATTCGTACCCAAACCTCAAAATTCACGACAAAGACATCTATAGGTCAAATAATCGCTTTTAATACAATCCAGGAAAAATCGTCCAACCTTAAATTGGGATTTATAACACGGATACTTAGATTAAATGAAAAAGAAATTGATATTAGTGTCGTAAAAATGGATGGCAGTGCCAAAAGTATAATACTACAAGACAAGCAACGCCCTAATAAAGAGGCCGCAATGATCGGTTTTTTTAAATATCTAAACGGGAGTTACTCTCAATTATTATTGCCAAACTCATGGAAAGTAAAGCCACACCAATGCCTGGAAGCGCACCTGGAAAATAACCAGATACAACGAATCCTGATAAAAAGCAGTTCTCTTCAACAACGAGAATTCACTACTTATGAAATCGCGCTACTATGAATTACGTATGAATCGCATATGAATCGCGCTAGTTCCGTTTAGCAACAATACCATGATCTGACCCGCCCTCTTTGGGTATTGCATCATCTGCTACATGAATTTTGTTACGACCTTGTTCTTTTGCGCGATATAAGGCATTATCAGCACGTTCAATAAACTCAGTCGGTGTTTCGCCAGCGGTGTATTGCGCTAATCCAGCCGAAAAAGTGGGCATTGGTAATGTCTCATCATTAAGAACACAAAATATCTGAGCAACACCTTGCTGTACTTTGCGCAGCGCACTTAGCGCACCTGTCTTGTCTGTATTAGGTAAAATGACAGCAAATTTTTCACCACCATAGCGGGCGATCATATCATGGTGCCTGAATATAGTTAGCACCTCTTCCGCGTAACTTTTCAATACGGCATCGCCACCCGCCGGACCGTATTTGTCGGTAATATTTTTAAATTTATCCAGGTCCATCAATGTCAGCGTAATCGGATAACCATAACGTTTCACTCGACCCACTTCATCCTCCAGTCTTCGCATAAATGCGCGTCGATTGGACAACGTAGTCAACTCATCCGTCAAACTTAAAAGCCGCACTCGATCCAGTTCATTGCTAAGTTGTTGATTATCGGATTCGATCATCGTTAAATATTTGCTTGCATTGTTAAATTTTTCTGACAATTTTGCGTGATTATCAATTAACTGGGACATCTCTTTGACTAACGCCGTCCTTCTGCCATCGACATCTTTTATTGATATTGTTCCCTTAAGCGCTTCCAGTTCAACGCCTAATAAAACGCCAAATTGGTCATTATGCGCGATGGCTTCACCGACATGGCGCGCAAGTGTATCTCTAATTTCGCTCATTTCTTTATTTTTTTGATTTATGCGACGCTGAAATACTGCATCGAATTGGCTCGCGCTATTTTCTAAAGGATCCTTACTCTTTCTCTTTGTTTTATCCAAATTAGCAGAATCTTCGACAAAATTCGAATTATCATCTGGAGAAGAGTTCTTAGCACGAGAAGCTCCCTCAGTGAGAGAAGCGCTCTGAGCAAGAGACGAACCTGCGGCATGAGCAGCCTCCTCCTCCTCGCCCTCAGCGCGGGGCGCCCCCCCGGCGTGAGAAGAGTCCTCAGCGTGAGAAGAGTCCTCAACGCGAGAGGCGCCCTCAGCATGGGAAGCAGCCACAACGTTAGCAAAGGAATCCTCAATATTGGACGCGACTAGATCAATATACTTTTTTAACGTTATTAATTGAGATTTTGAAACAGGCGGTACAAGTCTGAGCCGTAGTATTTTTAACTGGACAGCAATATGCTCATCACTGTCAAACTGACTGGAAATGGCATTCAGCAATCTACCAAGCATTTCAGCATAAATTTGATCAATGTGGCTGCCGAATGAATCTATTTCTTTGAGCATATCTGACACATGCTCAAAAATAATATTGCCCGTTTCTGTATTTCTAATACCTTCCAGCAGGGTCAGCACTTTATCTAATTCAGGTGACCCCACCCTATTGTTTCCACTACCCATCCCGTCCCTTTACACCTTTCATAATAAGTTTTGTTGTAAAATCCCTATTACACGAAACAGGGTATTAACATAGACCAGCTTTGACTTTGATTGTCTTATGTTTATCGTCTTATGTTAACAGCTCATGGATATCCACCAAAAAGCTAAATAACGATTATGGCCTACCTGATGCAAAGTAACTAGTGCCGTCGTATATTGAATAAAATACACTCGCATGCAGAAGAAAGATTTTTTCGAATAATGCTTATCTCGGTGCTCGTTTATCAGTAAAATGTGTTACATCCTTACGCTCCGTCATGCGCATTCCACCTTTAATCACTGCACCTTCAGCAACAGCAATAACCGGGCCGGATAAATTTCCCTCGATAACAGCCGTCGACGCCAATTCCAACTTTTCTGTCGCAATCACGTCTCCCTCGACCAAGCCCGCTATTATTACATTTGACGCTTTGACGGTACCCTTCCATTTCGCACCTTCTTCTACAACAACCGTGCCTTGCAAATCACAGTCTCCCTCGATTTCGCCGTGGATAACAATATTCTCATCGCCACTTATTTCGCCGACAAACTTACTGCCCGCACCTATCACCGTAGATATGCCACCCACTTTATCCAAAGTCCTTCTGTGTTTTTTTGTTCCCAATTGCAGAACGGAATCATTCATCATTGCTTTGGTCTCTCAATTTAGTCGCACAATTTCATCTCAGAATTTCATCTCAGAATTAATATAGAAACGTTTACTGGCTACGCCTTCAACAAAAGGAACTGGCCAGGTTTATTTCAAACATCAACAGGTAATTAATTCGGTATCTAAATCACTTGCCCATTCAATTGACTTAAGATAACTGCCAATAATCATACTATTTTCTGAATCTTCAAATGTAGCGGCATCCCAATCGCCTTTTTCATATGCGATAACACAATTCACCGCCTCAGCCATACTGCCCTTGCGGAATAACAAGGCTTCGTTCATTTGTTCCGTCAACGGCAACGATTTTAACAACTCAGACATATCTTTTTTCAGAATTATGTCAATTTGTGAAAATAATCCGACGATAAAATAGGCGCGGGCATCCGACTTACTTAATGAAAGTGCAAGTAACTCACACATCTTTGCCCTTATCAGTGCTGAAATAAGCAGTTCATTTGGTTTGTCATCCAACTTTGATATTAACAACAATTCAATCCACGACTTTATCTCTTGCAGACCCACTAATTCAATTGCTGCGCCTAATGACGCCATTTTTTTTTGACCAAAGCCACTGTTATTTATAAACTTAAAAATTCGATATGTTAAATACATGTCCCGGGAAAGTAATTCTTCTATTTCGACCAAAGGTGCCTTCGGATCCTGAAATTTTTCATGCAGCGCCAAAACTGAGTAACGTATCGCAGATAACCTGGTCCCCTTTATTATATTAGGCCGCGCTAAAAAATAGCCTTGAAAATAATCCATTTTCATTTCACTGCAAATATCAAAATTTTTCTGTGTTTCAATTTTACTCGCAACCAACTTGGCTTTTCCGTTACGCAGCAAATTGGCCTGTGATTTCAATTCTTCTCCGCTAAACATACTGACATCCAATTTTATGTAATCTGCCAACGCGACCAGATCATCTTTTGAATAGTCATACACAAAATTATCCAATGCTATCTTGTATCCACTACAAGACAATTTTTGAAGCACCTCAATAATGTCTGGATCCGCTTCAACGTCCTCTGACAATTCCAATACAATCTTTTCTCTATTGAGCGAATAAACTAAATCACTCATTATGAAATCACGGGCTACATTAATAAAAGCGACCCGCCTACCGACTATCTTTTCCAGCCCAACCTCGAGTAAAACATTCAAAATAACCTGTGCGGTGGCCAGTTCCTTATCGACAATACCAGCAGCTTGACCATCACTATCGCGGAATAAAAGTTCGTAGCCGATAACTTCAAGTTTTTTGTTATAGACCGGTTGACGCGCTATAAATACGTTATTCATACACGTTGATCGCAAACACCTGAATAGTGATCAAAAATAAGAGTCATAACTTATTATCGGATTTTCGGGAGAAAAAATTAGTGCAAAAATCACAACGCCCTATATTAAACACGGTCACGTTACGTGCGGGGGGAGACGCGAAGTCGAATTTAATAATAATTACAGAGACTTGCAAAACACTCGAATTCGCGAATAGCACTGTAACTGCCTAATTTAAGCCCGACGACAACAGGGAGGCCTATCATCGGGCTTACGCGATATATTCACAGCGCGGCGCTAAAAGGCCGTTATCCGCCAGTTCCCAAGCTCCCCCCCCCTGTTACTCTGCATCGACTCTGCATCGACACTGCATCGACACTGCATCGTGGCATCGACACTGCATCGTGAATTATTATGCCGAGGGCTGGGATAATTCCAATAGCAGCTTATTTAAGCGACTCACAAACATTGCGGGGTCATTTAACTGTCCACCTTCACTGAGTAATGCCTGATCAAACAGAATATGCGTCCATTCCTTGAACCGCGCTGCATCCGCTTCTTCCTTTAATTTGTTCACTAACGGATGTTCAGGATTAATCTCAAAAATTGGCTTGTTATCAGGTACTTGCTGGCCGGCATCCTTTAACATTCTTTCCAGGTTCGAACTCATGTCATGGACATCATTGACCAGGCAGGCAGGAGAATCAGTTAAGCGATTCGTAATACGCACTTCTTTTACTTCTTCCTTAAGCGCATCTTTTACCTTTCCAACCAGATCTTTATACTCATCAATGATTTTTTCTTTTTGTTCTTTTTCTTTCTCATCTTCCAAATCCCCAAGATCCAACTCGCCTTTGGTAATTGATTGTATGGTCTTACCGTCAAAATCGGTGAGCGAAGACATTAACCACTCGTCTACCCGATCAAACATGAACAACACTTCCAAACCTTTTCCACGAAATATTTCCAGGTGCGGGCTATTCTTCGCGGTAGTGAAATTCTCAGCCGTAATATAATAAATCTTTT
>CAZWBV010000021.1:10337-17496 GCA_964632225.1 uncultured Gammaproteobacteria bacterium
TGCCCTTCCTTCATTCGCGAAACATAATCAGCAAGTGACACAACCTGGGTTTCACTGTCCGTGTGTGTGGATGAAAAACGCAGCAATTTTGCAATCGTTTCTTTGTTTGCAAAATCTTCACCAGGGCCTTCTTTAAGCACGTTGCCAAATTCCTTCCAGAAGATTGCATATTTTTCCTTGTCATTTTTTGCAAGCTTCTCCAGCGCACCCAATATTTTTTTGACTGAGCCGCTGCGAATACTATCGATAATTTTATTTTTTTGTAAAATTTCGCGCGACACATTCAACGGCAAATCATTTGTGTCTATTACACCTCGTACAAATCTCAAATAACCCGGCATTAATTGCTCGGCATCGTCCATGATAAAAATGCGTTTTACATAAAGCTTAATGCCATGGCGACTGTCTCTATTCCATAAATCAAAAGGGGCTCGTTTAGGAAAATACAGTAAAGAGGAATATTCTAATTTACCTTCGACACGATTATGCAAGTACAACAATGGGTCTTCATAATCGTGGGCTATGTGTTTATAAAATTCATTGTATTCTTCTTGCGATATTTCATTCTTTGATTTCGTCCAAAGCGCAGAAGCGCTATTTACGGTCTCTTCTTCCTGTGACGCGATGTTATTATCTTTATCATCGGTTTCTTCTTTTTGCATCACCTCTTTTTGCATCACGATTGGACACATTATGTGGTCCGAATATTTTTGAATAATATTTCGTAAACGAAAACTCTCCAGAAACTCATCCTCGTCTTTACGCAGATGTAACGTAACGCTGGTCCCGCGAGATTTTTTTTCGACTGTCTCTATCGAATAATCACCTTCCCCAACTGATACCCAACGTACACCGTGTTCGGCAGTCAAACCTGCACGGCGCGTATCAATCGTAACCTTATCCGCGACGATGAAAGCAGAATATAAACCCACGCCAAACTGTCCGATCAAACTGGAATCTTTTGCCTGATCGCCTGTCAACGAATCAAAAAATTGCTTTGTTCCTGATTTCGCGATGGTGCCAATATTTTCAATCACTTCCTGTCGCGACATGCCTATTCCATTGTCTTCAACTTTTACTGTCCGGGTGTCTTTATCAAATGAAATACGAATTTTTAAATCCGGGTCATCTTCGAACAACGCATCATCACTTAAGGCTTCAAACCTTAATTTATCAGCTGCGTCTGCTGCATTTGAAATTAGCTCACGCAGAAATATTTCCTTATTGCTGTATAAGGAATTAATCATTAAGTTTAATAGCTGTTTGACTTCGGTTTGAAACCCCAGGGTTTCTTTATGTGCTTCAACGCTCATAATATTTGGTAACTCCCTTCTCTTAACGTATAGCTAAACGTATAGCTATACGTATAGCTAACGTGTGGTTTTAGTAACTAAACAAATATTGTTCAAAGAACAAGCAGATGCCCCCCCTGATTATTAGGGCATATTGTTATTATTCAAGTCTGTAGAAAAATAACCAATAATCAGTTTCCTACATCAACACCTGGAGTAAAGATACTGAAACTATTGAAATTTAAGTAGAATCAGTGGTTGCGTACCCCTTCCTTTTATATAACAAAAACAATAAGATAGGTTCTAGGTAGGGTAGTGGCCTCGGTAGTGGCCTCGCTGCTTTTTTCGGCAACGCTATTGTAATGACTTTTTCTAAAAAAATAAAACCTATATCAATTTAAGGCACGTTAACAGTCAAATGAAATATATTCGACAATTTTCAGAAATTAACATTGATGATATCGCCACAGTCGGTGGGAAAAATGCCTCTCTTGGCGAAATGGTGCAAAATCTCTCCACATATAACATCAAAGTTCCCGATGGATTTGCAACAACCGCCGATGCATATCGTTGTTACTTACAGCACAATAACCTGGAAAGTAAAATAGCTGAAATTTTGAATGGCGTCACTGCTCACAACCTGGATGGATTAATGCATGTCGGCAAAACCATACGTGGCTGGATTATGCATGCAAATATGCCAGATCAACTCATTTCTGACCTAACACAAGCCTATCACCACCTGGGAAAAGAATATGGCCATCATCTGGATGTCGCTGTTCGCAGTTCCGCCACAGCAGAAGACTTACCCACTGCGTCTTTCGCTGGTCAGCAGGAATCATACTTAAACATTACAGGTGTCGATAATCTTATTACTGCGTGCAAACGGGTGTACGCTTCCCTCTATACTGACCGCGCAATCTCATATCGCATAAACCAGGGATTCGCTTATGCCGATGTTGCACTTTCCATTACCGTTCAGAAAATGGTGCGTTCTGATTTAAGTGTATCAGGCGTCATGTTCACTTTAGACACAGAATCCGGTTTTCGAGATGTCATTTTTATTAACGCAGCCTATGGGCTAGGCGAAAACGTTGTCCAGGGCGTGGTTAATCCTGACGAATTTCATGTTTTCAAACAAACATTGGCTTCGGGATTCAGACCCATTGTCAAACGGCAGCTGGGCGACAAAGCAATTAAAATGATTTACTCCAGTGACGGTGCTGCAGGACTTTCAACTCAAAATGTTCCCACCAGTCGAAAAGAAAGAAGTCAATTCTGCTTGTACGATGATGAAGTACTTGAACTTGCTCGAATTGGCACGATGATAGAACAACACTATTCAAAAAAATTCGGCAAGGATACGCCAATGGATATTGAATGGGCCAAAGATGGACAATCAGGTGAATTGTACGTATTGCAAGCTCGGCCAGAAACAGTGCATTCACAAAACAAGCTTACGCTGCACGAAATATACAAACTGGAATCGAAAGGTAAATGTCTGGCGGTTGGAAAAAGTATTGGCAACAAAATCGCAACGGGTAAAGCGCGCGTTATTATGCAAACAGCAGACATGCGCGACCTGCAACAAGGTGAAGTATTGGTGACCGACATTACTGATCCTGACTGGGAGCCAATTATGAAGATTGCCAGTGCCATCGTCACAAATCGTGGTGGACGCACCTGTCATGCGACAATTATCGCCAGGGAATTAGGCATTCCATCCGTAGTGGGTACGGGAAACGGCACCCAGGTAATTCAAACAGGCGAGGAAATAACCGTATCGTGTGCTGAAGGTGATACCGGCTATATCTATGAGGGAATACAAACATTCTCAACAACAAAGCATGACCTGTCAAAACTGCCTGCCACTAAAACACATATTATGCTTAATTTGGGAAACCCTGAACAGGCATACGAACTTAGCAAACTCCCCTGTGATGGCGTGGGTCTGGCACGTCTGGAATTTATAATCAATAATAGCATTCAAATTCATCCACGCGCAATATTGGAATATGATAGTCTGGATTCTGACACACAGAAAAAAATAGATGAAATTAGTGCGGGCTACCCTGATTTAAAAACATTCTACATAAATCGCCTGGCTGAAGGTGTTGCGACGATTGCGGCTGCGTTTTATCCACGCCCTGTCATCGTCCGCATGAGTGATTTTAAGTCTAATGAATATGCGTCATTAATAGGTGGCAGTGGTTTTGAACCAAAAGAAGAAAACCCAATGATTGGTTTTCGTGGCGCATCACGTTATTTTTCAGACACATTTTCAAAATGTTTTTCTATGGAATGTGCGGCGATCTATCAAGTACGAAATACCATGGGTTTAACAAATGTATCTTCAATGATCCCCTTTGTACGCACAATAAAAGAAGGCATAAGTGTCATAGATCTCATGTCCGAACATCATTTAAAGCGTGGCGAAAATGGCTTTAATATTTTTCTAATGTGTGAAATACCTGCCAATGCGCTTCTAGCAGAACATTTTTTGCAGCATTTTGATGGTTTCTCAATTGGCTCCAATGATCTTACACAATTAACACTGGGCGCAGATCGCGACTCCAATTTGATCTCAAACTTTGATGAACGAGACCCTGCTGTTTTAAAGTTGATGAGTATTGCTATCAAAGCCTGTAAAAAACAAAACAAATATGTCGGTATATGTGGACAAGCGCCTTCTGACAACCCGGAAATCACTCAATGGCTGGTTAAGCAAGGTATTCATTCCATCTCACTGAATGCGGATAGCATCTTTAAAATGACTCAAAATATTTGGGATGCAGAAAACAAACTTAGTTCTCAGACAACACTCAATAATTAACATTCAACAGCTAACGCTTCTTAGTCAATACACGTTTAAGTAAATACACGCAGTGAAAAACAACAAACAACATTCACAACTTATTCTTTTTTATTCCATATTTGTATTGTCCGGTTTCGCTGGCCTTATATACCAATCTATCTGGAGTCACTATCTAAAATTATTTCTGGGTCATGCTGCTTATGCGCAAACATTAGTACTCGCTATTTTCATGGGGGGGATGGCTATTGGTGCATGGGTTACCAGCCGATATTCCACTCGTTGGAAAAATTTACTACTGGCTTATGCGCTGGTTGAATGTATCATTGGTATTGCCGCGTTATTTTTTCACACTGTTTTTGATCAAAGTATTCAATACGCATACAGTCAAATTATTCCGGGTATAGACAGCGTATTCGGTGTCACAATATTCAAATGGTCATTGTCCTCGGCTTTGATCTTACCGCAATCAATATTACTGGGCATGACCTTCCCTCTCATGAGCGCCGGTATTATTAGGCGTTTTCCGGAAAAACCCGGTGCCCAAATCGCAATGCTGTATTTTTCTAATAGTATCGGCGCAACAATTGGCGTTATTGCCAGCGGGTTTTTTCTTATCGACCTGGTGGGATTACCCGGCACGATTAAAACAGCCGGCATCATTAATATTTTGCTGGCTATTTTAGTTTGGAAATTGGTTAAAGACCACCCATCCAGCAAATCGGCATCAATGACTAAAACGGACAAAGGCGCTGTAAATACCCAATTTTACGCCACGCTGTGTCTTGTTGCGTTACTCACGGGTACCGCTTCATTTATCTATGAAATAAGCTGGATAAGAATGCTGAGTTTGGTATTGGGGAGTTCCACTCATGCATTTGAACTCATGCTAAGTGCGTTCATATTGGGAATAGCACTCGGTGGTTTATGGATAAAACGCCGCATTGATTCGCTCTCCAACCCAACTTTAACGCTAGCCAATATACAAATTATCATGGGTATAGTGGCCCTGCTGACATTACCTCTTTACGGCAACACATTCGAACTAATGCAATGGATACTTGGAATTATTCCGAGATCAGACTTTGGATATTCCCTTTTCAACCTGTCCAGTCAAGTCATTGCCATGTTGATAATGTTGCCAACAACGTTTTTGGCAGGTATGACGTTACCGATAATCACGCATACGCTAATAAAAGAAGGTGGCGGCGAAAAAAGTATCGGTGCGGTTTATGCCGCAAATACGTTTGGCGCTATTATTGGCATTTTCTTTGCTGTTCATATCGGCTTGCCCACGTTAGGGTTGAAAGGGTTGATTGTATTCGGTGCCAGTATCGACATTATTCTAGGTATTGCTTTGTTAATATGGATGAGTAAAAAAGTTAATTTCGAATTTCCGCGTATCCGGGCGTCTGTTGCACTGCTTGCGATTGCATCGACTATTTTATTCGTTAATCTCGACACGTACAAAATGGCATCCGGGGTCTATCGCCTTGGCAATTTATTAACTGCAGACAATTTTGATATTATTTATCACAAAGACGGTAAAACTGCGACAGTTGACTTAACACAGGGTAAAGATGGCGTCGTCGGCATACGGACAAATGGAAAAGTCGACGCCAGCATCAACTTGATAGATAATGGACTGCACACAGCGGACGAAGCCACGATGGTACTGGCTGCCGCGATACCACTCGCATTAAACCCAAAGGCGACGCGTGCCGCCAACATTGGCCTGGGATCAGGTCTCACAACACATTCCCTGCTGCTGTCCAGTTCAATCAAATCAGTTGACACCATAGAAATTGAAGAAGCAATGGTTGGCGCCGCAGAATTTTTTCGCCCAAAAGTAGAGTTAGCATACACCAGTGAAAAAGGAAAAATTCATATTGATGACGCAAAAACATTTTTTTCAAGCCAAAAAAATAAATATGATATTATAGTTTCCGAGCCATCAAACCCATGGGTCAGTGGCATTGCCAATCTTTTTACTTCGGAATTTTACCAACATGTCAGCAATTATCTTAGCGAAGATGGATTATTGGTTCAATGGATCCAGCTTTACGAAATAGACCTTAATTTAGTTTCCAGCGTATTTAAAGCACTTTCGACCCAATTCTCAGATTATGAAGTATATGCTTGCAATACAAGTGATATTTTAATTATCGCTAAAAATAATGGAAAGCTCCCGCAACTTCATCCAGAAATGTTCAATCAGACTGATCTTGCCAGGGAACTTAAGCGTATTAAGATAGACAATATTCAAGATTTAAAAATAAGGAAAATTTCGAGCAAACAAATTATTGAACCTTTGTTAGCGACATTTAGTGCGCCTGCTAATTCTGACTACTACCCCTATCTTGATTTAAATGCGGCTCGCGCCCGGTTTCTTAATTCTAACGCGCTGCAACTTATAGAGCTGGCTGACTATCCCTTGCCTATAATTGATATGCTGGATAGAGAAACACCGGGTGATTCATCTATTTCTTCAACTCTTTATTCAGAGACGAAAATCAACAACAACCCTTATTTCCCCAAATCCGGTCGCGCTGCAACAGCCGTCAACCTATATAACTTGCTCACGCAAAAAGACCAGAGAGATGAATCCACGCTACCGAAACAGTTAACTATGTACGCACAAATGGCAGCGCCTACAATTCGAGAATGTGACGCCAGTACGACCCCAGGTCGCTGGTTGGATACTTTATTCGATAATGTGGCACTCGCTATTCTGCCTTATATGTCAAGCAGCGAACTTTCTACAATCTGGGCATATTTTGAATCTGCGAGTTGCCAACGCAACCTGACTCAAGTGAAAAAACTATGGCTTGCACTTTTTGAGGCTATTTCAAATCAACATGCTGCAAACATGGCTAAAATCGCATCGACTCTTTTATCAACTAACGATAACATTGCGGGGAACAATCTAACGGCTAAAAGGCGGGAATATTTATTAGCGACAGGTATGCTGGGGTATATTGCGATGAAAAACAATAGCCAGGCAAAACAGCTTTGGGATGAATACAATCAATCTATTTACAAAAACGCCGAACCG